>CAJJOO010000137.1 GCA_905193395.1 uncultured Porphyromonadaceae bacterium | reverse complement strand
TCCGCTCAATGTAGCTATTGCAGAGGTTACCGGAACAGAATATGAGATCGAGCTGCTGGCTCCGGAGCAGGCGCACAATCTGGAAAATAAAAAGATGTTCGCCTCCGTCAACCATGCTGACAACAGTGCAAATGTAGAAAATGCAAATCTGAACCCAAAGTATACCTTCGACACCTTCGTTGTCGGCAATAACAACAAATTCGCACACGCCGCTTCACTCGCGGTAGCGGCAAATCCCGCAAACGCCTACAACCCCCTCTTCACAATGGAGGAACTCTATTTCATCAAGGCCGAGGCTTACTACTGGCTGGGTGAAAAGGCTACGGCCTGCGCACTCGTCCGCGAAGCAACCGAAAAGAACATCGAACGTCACCTCGAACGCTATCTGGCCGACAACGGCGGTTATCCCTACTCCGACGCTAACCCAGCTCCCGAATCCGTGGGCGACCGCTGGTGGAAACTCTACGTCCAGGCGTTCCTCGACGACGTCGACGGACAGGATCCCGACAACAAGACCATCCGTTTCAAGGCCTGCTCCAAGAACGGCCAGGGCCACTGGTTCTTCAATCCCTCCGAATTCTCTCTCTCGGACCTCATGATCCAGAAGTACATCGCCATGTACATGCAGCCCGAACAGTGGACCGACATGCGTCGCTACCACTTCTCCAACAACCGCAACAACTACGGTATCGGTGATGCTAACGAAATCATCTATCCCACGCTCCGTCGTCCCTACAACCTCTACAAGCCCTACTTCGTAGACGGTCTGACAAACGACCAGCAGGAGGTTACCTGGATCCAGCGTATCAACTACGACCCCGAAACCGAGGAAAAATACAATGCCGCCGAACTCGAACGCCTCGGCGCCGCCATGAACCACAAGTGGCTCCTCAAACCCATGAACTGGGCTCAGGACTACGGTGTACGTACCTCGCTCACGGCCGAATAATCCTTATATCGTAATCACAATACTTTATTTCAGAATCCTATTATGAAATTTCAATATAAAGCAAGCCTCCTGGCTATTGGTGCTCTGATGCTCTCGTCTTGCGCTAAGCACGACATCATCAACGACGCCGCTTCCGTCGGCCAGGAAGTCCCCGCAACCTACTGGCAGGTCAACTCTACCGTAGTCAAGGCCGGCGACTCCTTCGGCTTCCAGGGCAAATACTCTGTCGCCCCCGGCGTCACCCCCGACCACAGTGAAGTCTGGTATCAGATTGTCCGCAGCGAGGAAGCCAGCGTGACATGCAAACTCGGCGGCGCCTCGCTGGGCTACACCCACAAGGCTACACTCACCGACACCGTCCGCACTTGGCAGTCCATGGCCACCTTCCCCCACTCGGCCGCTAAATGGTCCGGCCACGAATTCATCCTCGACGGCGTAGTGCCCGTTTCCCGCACTCTCGCTCCCGTACGCTGGGCCGACATCACCGCCTGGGACCAGGAAAACTTCGATTCCTACTATCCCGCCGGCTTTGCCGAGGCTTTCCTCAAGGTCGTGATCGGTTACCTCACCGACGAGGCTACCGCTCCTTCCTACTACAACGCCCTCCGCGCCATCTACATCTCCTACGGCTTCACCAACGAGCAGTTCGTCGCACAGGGTTTCCCCGAAGTTGACCAGGAACAGCCCGAAGCCGACAAGAGCGACAAATGGTTCTCAACCACCGAGGCCTCTGACGACGCTATCGTAGGCTACTACTACTATACCGTTGTCGACGGTGTAAACGTTGTAAACGAAATCTCCATCGAGGAAAACGAAACCTTCACCGAAGTTCCCACCTATCCCGTCTACAAATCCGCTCCCTGGGTATTCTGCCGCTACGACGACAATGCCGGTGCAATCGTTTCGTCCGTCCGCACCGAATGGTTGCCCAAGTTCCGCGCCCTCCTCGTCCAGATTCCCTTCCAGGACTGGATTTACGACACCGCCAACGCTTGCTACAAGGTCGACTTCTCGCGCGCTTTCTCGCTCAACGCCCAGTTCCGCGCCTACGACACCAACGGCAACGAAGGCAAGACCTACGACATCCATACCCTCACCGTCAACTAATCGGCTAAACACTATTTGAAATCATGAAAACATTCTATAAGATAGCAATCGCCGTGCTGGCCCTGTCGACGCTCCCGGCTTGTTCCGAGAAATATGTCGACCCCGCCTACTTTGAGTCGGCCGACGTCGACTTCACCTACAACGTAGACGGCGACGAGTATCTACTCGATTACTACGTCGTTTCGCCCGTGAAGTTCAACAATACCTCCGCAAAGACCGGTAACTTCCACTGGGACTTCGGCGACGGCACGACTTCCGACGAAGTTTCTCCCGTCCACAAGTACGAAACCGCCGGCCAGTACAAGGTGACCCTCACCCTCGATGGCGTCGGTACACGCACATACCCCCTGCTCATCAACGACATCACTCCCACGCTGACCGTCGCCGAGCAGAGCACCGAAATCGTTGAGTTCAACAACACAACGCTCACCTTCAACCTCGAACTCCCCAACCCCTCCAACCTGCCCGTACGCTACGTGTGGTCTTTCCCCGAAGGCACCACCTATGCCGACGGTACTCCCGTCACCGAATTCGTCGGTATGGCACACGAGGATGGTACTACCGATTATCCCGCTCCCGTCAAGTTCCGCAACATCGGTTCGCAGCGCGTTTCGATTGTTACCACCTTCGACGTCCGTGATGGCGGTGAGAACCGTCGCCTCGCCGACGCTTACCTCAACGTTCAGGTAGGCTGCTCCGAACCCGCCGCTACACTCTACTACGCTCAGCGCGGCGGCAACGTGAAGGCCATCAAACTGCTCGAAAACGTCCCCGAAGGTACCAAGGTAATGCCCTACGATATGGGCGTTCCCACCGGCTCCACCGTCTTCAACCTCCTCTGCAACACCGTTCAGGGCGTGGCTGATTCCGGCAACGACGAAGAAGGCGAGGAAACCGAAACTCCCTCGACCGGCACAACCGACGTAACCTGGATCTACATCCTCGACGCCGGCAAGCAGTACTACTATGTAAACGACGAAAACGGCGTCCTCGGCGACGGCAACATGACTGCCATGCGTGCCGACGGTACCGGTGTCAACCTCGTCATCACCAACGTCGGCGGTCCCGCCTTCAACGACCCCTTCCGCGGTTTCATCCAGAATGGCGTGATCTACTACTCCGACCGTAACACCGGCTTCACCGCTCTCGACTGCAATACCCGTGGTGCTGTTGAAAGCGTCGGTGACAGCAACCGTCGCGCATCCTACGTGATGACCAACGAAAATACCCCCTTCAAGGATCAGGGTATCTCCTGGGGCGCTATCACCAACGGTATCTACAAGGACAAGAACGGATGGTGGTGGATTGGCAAAAACTACAATGGCCAGGGTATCTTCCGCTTCCGCGACTCCGATGTATATCCCAGCGAAACCGAGGCCAAGAAGCACGTTCCGCCGTCCAAGATTATTCTTCAGGGCGAATTCACCTCGACTTTTGCTGTTGACGAGACTCACAACCGTCTCTTCGTTTACCGCAGTACTCCCGCCAACGCATTCCTCATGTTCGATATCCCCGACTATCAGCAGTCCGTCGCTCTGGCCGACGCCAAGGTCAATATCGCAATGGATTGCGCTCCCGAGAACACCACCGGCATCGAAGGCCTCTACGTTACCCAGATGGCCGTCGACCATGAAACCGGCAAGGTCTACTTCTGCTATCGTCCTCTGGCAGGTGACACTTCGGGCGTCAAGGCCGGTATCGTCTGCTTCGATCCCGAAACCGGAAAACTCTCCAACTATGGCGACACTTCCGACCTCGGTACTGGCATCGTGATTAACCCCAACAAGACCAAACTCTTCTGATTCCGTAAATCAATCTCTTTATAGCGAAGGGAGCCCCGGCCCGCAGCCGCGGGTTCCCTTCGATTTTTTAAACCACACACATTTATCAATTACAATTATCGTATCGATTAAATGACACGTAATCTTTTCACAGCAGGCCTGGCTGCCGCCATCGCCATGGCTTCCCTGGCTCCGGCCACCGCAGAAGCCGCCGACCTGCGCGAGCATCGCGCCGTCTATACGACACCCTATCTCGGCAACTGGCCCACCGGACCTATCATGGCCAACAATGCCGAGGCTCACAGACGCTTCCTGTGTGCCAAACTGGACGATTTCAAGGCCTCCAACGTCAACGTTATCTACTATCACGTACGCTCTAACTGCGACGCGGCCTACGAATCCGCCTACGAGCCCTGGTCCAAGAACGTTGCCCCCGAACGCGGCACCGCTCCCGCCTTCGATCCCTTCGGCTTCCTCCTTGATGAGTGCCACAAGCGCGGAATCGAGGTCTATGCATGGGTCAATCCCTACCGCTATTGCGGCGTATACACCCACGGCCAGAACGGCGGCGACCTCAACTACGAAAACTCCCACCCCGAGTGGCTCATCTCCCAGCCCGGCAAGGAAACTATCCTTAACCCCGCCCTTGAGGAGGTAAAGCAGCGCATATGCGACGTAATCAAGGATATCATGGTCAAATATGACGTCGACGGCATCATCTTCGACGACTATTTCTACTCCAATCCCACCCCCTACGAACTCGATGCCGACGACTATGCCGCCGCAAAGGCCAAAGACCCCACAATCGGTTCGCAACTCGAATGGCGCGTCAACAACATCAACGAACTCATCGGCCGTGTTTACCGTCTCATCAAGGAAGTCAAGCCCTACTGCGTCTTCGGTATCAGCCCTGCCGGCCAGGCTTCCCCTCCCGACATCCGCGACTACGGTCTTGAGCCCCTCGACGGCGACTGGCAGTACGAGGCTATCGCCTCCGACCCCATCGACTGGTACGCTCACGGCCACGTTGACTTCATGGCTCCGCAGATCTACTGGCCCAACCGTTTCGACGGCATCCAGGATTGGTGGGTTCTCGCCGCCCGCAAGTTCCGCCGCCACCTCTATTCGGCCATCTCGCTGAGCAACTACAGCACCTACAAAGGCGCTGAGTA
>CAJJOO010000136.1 GCA_905193395.1 uncultured Porphyromonadaceae bacterium | reverse complement strand
CCTGACCTCACAGCATCAGAAACAAAACCGTGGGCACGACATCGCGCCCCCGGTTTTGTATATCCTTTAAAGGCTATTCCCGATTACTTGACAGCCTTTGTTATTATGGTATTAGATTTCAGCGGGTGTAGATGCTGTTGAGGATGTGGGCCAGGCGGAGGCCACCGCGCAGGAACTGCTGCTCGATTACCGGAGTCCAGCGGGCTATATCGTTGTACATCACCTTGTTTCCCGGACGAAAATACACATAGCACTGCGTGGCGATGTTGTAGGTCTCGCGGGCCCAGTCGTCGACGCTGCCCTTAGTGATGGCGGCGATTTTTTCGGGGTCGGTGGTGTCAATCTGCTGCTGCCACTCAGTATAACTCCATTTGTGGCCGCTCTCCACAAGCGACGAGTCCCAGATGGAATGGAGGTTGGTGTTGCGGTCGAAAAATTTCATTTTCACGCGGTTGCCGCCAAGGTCGGAGGCGTGACCCAGGTGCATGGGCTGGTGCATGTCGCCCACGATGTGGATGAGGATTTTCAGCGCCAGGGCTGCGTCGGCCTTCGTTGTGGCGGGGTCCTGCAGCACCTCGATCTGCTGCTTTATGGCCGTGACGACGTCGCCCGAGGGGTTGGCCGGGGCGCTATCGTAGGTCTCGCCCTCGTCGATGTTCTTGTAGTGCCAAGTGCGGGTGTAGGCATGGTCCATCTGGTGCGAGGCATTGTCGAGCCAGTTGCTCCAGTAGACCATCGAGCGGCCGTCGAGAATGGAATCCACGGCGGCGCGGGCCTGCGGGGTGAGGTGCTGCTCGGCGATATAGGCCGTCACGTCGTGTCCTTTCTGGCTCCATGCGCCGGCCGCGAGGGCCACGGCCAGGCAGAGCAAAGTTGTCAGATATTTCTTCATGTCGGGGGTATTTAAAAATCAGTTGCAACAAAGTTACAAAATATTCACAGAATTGTCGTAACTTTGAGGCCAAATAACCTCCAAGCGCAATGTTGTCGAACCGAATTTCCGTCTTAATCCTTGCCGGCGCGCTGTTTGCGGCTGCCGGCTGCTCGCGCGACGAAAGCCCCGTCACGGCGCCTTCCCACCGCTCGCTCGACCTGATTCTGACCGACGACTTCGACGCTCCGAATCCTTTCGACATCCATCTGGACCAGGCGCCCGACACCGGTTGCCGCCGCATCCCCATATATCTGCGCGGACAGTTGCGCCAGTTGTTCAACGACAGCAATCACATCCATCTGGAGGCCGCACGCGCCCTCGGCATCAATCCCGTGACAGACGACCGCGACATCCTGCGCCTGCGCCGACCACTGGAACGCGTGCGCTCATGCCGGGAGTTCTATCTCGACTCGCTCACACACTCGTTCCCCTATCTGGTTCCCGAGGCCGCCGTGCTGCTGCACGACATCGGACAGGCCTTCAACGACTCGCTGGCCGCACGCGGCGGCGGAAACTACCGCATCAAGGTGACAAGCGTGCTTCGCACCCCTGTCACGGTGAAACGCCTGCGCCGCGTCAACCGCAACGCCACCTCCGAGTCCACCCACGTCTACGGCACCACCTTCGACATCAGTTATTCCAAATTCATCTGCGACAGTCTCGGCGCGCCCGCACGGACCTTCGAGGACCTCAAGAACCTGCTTGCCGAGGTGCTTCTTGACATGAAGCGCGCAGGCCGCTGCTACGTGAAATACGAATACAAACAGAGTTGCTTCCACATCACAACCAGGCCACAGCAATGAAACCTACTCCCCTCTGGCGCAAAATATTGAAAATACTGGCATGGACGGTCATGGCAATCGTGCTGACGGTCGCCGCCGTGCTCATCTGCGCCGTTAAACTGCTCAAACCCGAGGTTCTGACCCCCATTGTGAACCGCGTGGCCAACGAGGTGCTCGACGCCGACGTCACCGTGGGCCGCGCCGCCCTGTCGTTCGACGGGGTGTCGCCTTTCGCGCATATCCGCGTCGACAGCGTTACCGTCATCTCGAAGCCCATGCTGCGCCTGCCCGCCGCCGTTCGCGACAGCCTGCCGGTCTGGGCCGACACGCTGCTGACTCTGGAACGCTTTGAAGGCTCTATAAATCCCCTGGCTCTGGCAATCAACAAAGTGCAATTGCGCAACGTGGTTTTCACCGCGCCTCGCGTCAACCTCGTATCGGTCAACGAAGAAATCAGCAACTACTTGATTGTCAAACCGTCCCAAGAGGAGACGGACACAACGCCATCCACCCCGCCATCGATTTCTATCAACAGTTTCCGTCTGGACCGCCCGGGCCCGTTGCGATTCAGCAACCTGGCCACCGGAACGCACTTTGAAATCGCACTCAACGCCCTGTCTATCACCGCCGACAGTTCGCCGCGCTATAACCTGGTCCTCGGCGGCGACCTGGCCGGGAACGACCTCCGGGCCTACAACCTCGAAAAAATCGCCTTCGGCATTGACGGCGGAATAGGCTGGAATCCCGACGACCCCCACCGCGTGGTTTTCAACGACTTCACCCTCACGGCCGACTTCCTCAAAGCCGTCCTCAACGCCACCGTCGACATGCGCCGCGATATCGTGGTGGAAAGTTTCTCGCTGGACCTTGGCAGCATGGACCTTAGCCGCATCCTCGCCGTGGTCCCCGAGGAAATCAAGCACAACCTGGGCATCGGTCCCGAGCGCTTCGCCACCGACATCACCATGAGTTTCAAGGCCCGCTCCACAGCCCCCTACAACCTCACCACCCAGTCCATTCCGCACGCCGACATGGAACTGACCCTCACACCAGGGCGGCTGCGCTATGAAAACGTACGCCTCGACCGTCTCGGCGGCCGCGTCACCGCCTCGCTGCGCGGCGATAACCTGGACGACGCCGTCTTCACCCTAGAGGATTTCATCGCCGCCGGTCCCGCCACCGACCTGCACGTCAATGCCACGGCCACCGAGGTGATGACCGACCCCCTGATCCGCGGCGACATCAACGGCCACACCATACTGCGGCGACTGCCGCGACGCCTGCTCGAAATGCTGGGGGGCGCCCTCTCGGGTTCCATTGACGCAGACATCAAATTCACCGCACGCCCATCGATGCTCACACGCAACAACTTCCATCGGCTGCACTTGGAGGGCGACATCGACGGCCACAGCCTCTACTATCTCGGCGCCGACACCGCCACGATGGTGTTCATCAACAACCTATGTCTGAAATTCGGCACCAACAACTCGCACGGCGGCGTCGACAGCCTGCTCTCGGCCGTTGTGAGAGTCGATTCGGCCGACATCCTCAAGGACAATATCTCCATCAAACTCCACGGCCTGGCCCTCGGCGTCGGAGCCGCCAACCGCAAGGGTATGGCCGACACCACACGCATCATCCCCATGGGCGGCGGACTGAGCCTCGAGCGCTTCGGCCTGACAACTCTCGACGATTCGACCGTGGTGCGTATCCGCGGACTTAAAGGCCGCGTGTCGATGGACCGTTTCAACAACATGGCCCGCGTGCCGCTGTTCAAATTCAATCTGGGGCTGCGCTTCGTGTCCTTCGGCAACCGACAGGCACGCCTGCTGCTGCGCGACGGCGCCCTCGATTTCACCGCCCACAAACTGCCCCGGCGCCTGCTGCGTCCTGAAATCAAGCACACCGCCGACTCGCTGCGGCGCCTGTTCCCGCAGTTGCCAGTGGATTCCGTATACGCCCTGGCCATCCGCCAGCACGTCCGCGTTCCGGGACACCCTCACCACATCCACCCGCTCTACACCGACTCGGCCTCGGAAATCATCTACTGGGGCACAACCTCGCTGGTGCGCAACCTGCTGCTGCGCTGGCGCATCGACGGCTCGCTCACCGCACGCCGCGCCGGCCTGTTCACCTTCGCCTTCCCGCTGCGCAACCGCGTGCGCAACTTCAACATAACTTTCTGCAACGACTCCATCAACCTCCATAACGTGGCCTACAAGGCCGGGAATAGCGATTTCCTGATCAGCGGACGCATCTCAAACCTCAAACGCGGCTTCACATCGCGCGGTTTCCGCGCCCCGCTGCGCATTAACTTCGACGTCGTATCAGACACAATCGACATCAACGAACTGGCCGGAAGCGCCTTTGCCGGCGCCGCAAACATCGAGGCCATGAACCGGGGACATGCCGGATTCAGCCTCGACTCCCTGGTGGCCCGCGAGGAACACGCCAACGCGGCCCTCGAACACGAGGTGGGCGCAATGGTGGTAGGCGCTCCCGACTCCGTGGCTCCCCTGCTGATTCCCACAAACATCGACATGCGCCTCGACATGCGCGCCGACAACGTGAAATATGCCGACCTGCTGTTCCACGACTTCCGCGGCCAGTTGCTGGCCTTCGGAGGCGCCCTCAACCTCCACCGCCTATCTGCCGCCAGCGAAATGGGCACTATCGACATGTCGGCCCTGTATTCCGCACCGCACGCCGACTCGTTGCGCTTCGGTTTCGGGCTGCAGGTCAAGGACTTCAACATCCGCCGCTTCACCCAACTGGTTCCCGCCATCGACTCGCTGATGCCCCTTATCACCGACATGCGCGGCATCATCAACGGCGACATCGCCGCCACCTGCGACATCGACCGCGGCATGAACCTCGTGCTCCCCACCCTCAGCGCCGCAATCCGCCTCTCGGGCGACTCGCTGGAACTCATCGACAAGGAAACTTACCGCAGCATCGGCAAATGGCTGCTGTTCAAGAACCGCCAGCGCAACATCATCGACCACATGGACGTCGAGATGACCGTCGCCGACAACATGCTGCATATTTACCCATTCATATTCAACATCGATCGCTACAAACTCGGCGTGCAGGGCTACAATGACCTGGCCATGAACTTCGACTATCATATCGCGGTGCTGAAATCCCCACTGCCCTTCAAATTCGGCGTCAACATCAAGGGCAACCCCGACAAATACAAAATCCGTCTGGGCAAGGCGCGCCTCAAGGAAAACATGCCCGTCAACGTCGGCATCGTCGACACCACCCGCGTCAACCTGCTGCGCGAAATCGAAAACGTGTTCCGCC
>CAJJOO010000135.1 GCA_905193395.1 uncultured Porphyromonadaceae bacterium | reverse complement strand
AAAGGACGAGGTCCCACATGGATATGCCGGAGACCGGGAAGCGAGGAAAGCCACTTTTTAATACGCCCCGAGACGAAGGAACAGCCCAGAGTAATCACTACATCCGGCTGCACGGCTGCGCGGTCTTCAAGTCGCGCGAATGTACCTTCCATATCACGGATTATTCCGCTGCCGCCGGAGTTGAGGTTGCTCTGCAACTCGCTCAACACGACGACATCCGCCTGCCCGTCGAGAAGGCTTTCGGATGTGTACCCTCCGGCGAAAGAGCCGGCGATAATCAGTACCCGCCGCCCGACAGTTTCCCGTGCCACTTCATCTATCAGAGAATCCCCGGCAAGCGGAGCACCGGCGACGGAAATCTGCGGTTCAAACTGCGGGCAAGCATCCGACATCCCGCCGAGAGGTTCTTCCAGACGCAGGTTCAGATGCACTGGACCCTGCGGCGCCGACAGTGCCAGGGAGGCTGCGATACAGGCGGTATACAGTGCTGCTGCCGTCTCGTCGTCTGTCCCGATATCGAAAGTTTCCTTGATGAAATTGGCGTAAATTCCCGGCTGCCTGATAGTCTGACACAAGTCGCGGTCGATGGCTGCGGCCGGGCGGTCGCATGTAATCACCACAAGAGGAGTCTGGCGGTAATACGCCTCGGCAACGGCCGGAGCGTAGTTGAGCGGGGCCGTCCCGGAGGTGCAGACAAGGGCCACGGCGTTGCCGGAAGCGGCAGCCATGCCCAGGGCCGCAAAGGCAGCCGAACGTTCGTCGACGGCAACATGGGTCTCGATATCCGGGCAACATTCCATGGCCGTCATCATCGGCACGTCGCGCGAGCCCGGAGACATCACGGCATGGCGTATACCGGCGGCCCGGAGGGCCTCGGCCACGGCGATGCACGAATGTTTTTCCGTATTGCCCATTTATTGTTCCTTTTAGTGTTTTCAGCGATTTTGTGAACAAAGTTACATATTTTATTTGTTACTTTGTACAAAGATTTGAAATATACAGCAAACCGCGACATCACACTATGCCCCGAAACAGACTGAAACGCAACCTTCTATCGGCAATCTGCATCCTCTGCGCATCGGCTATGCAGGCAAATACAATGCCGGCCGACACTGCCGCCGTCGACAGCGTGGCTCCCAAGCCGGGGTTCATCAGTCGGGTCATTAATTATTTCAGCGAGGCCAACAAATCATATCCCACCGAACACATTGATTTCAGTTTCCTCGGCGGTCCACACTATTCCAGCGACTCGAAATTCGGAATCGGACTTCTTGCTGCCGGGCTGTATTCAACCAACCCGGAAGACACGCTTCTTCAGCCGTCGAATGTCTCGCTGTTCGCCGATCTGACCACGGCGGCTCATTTCAAGGTCGGAATCCGCGGCGAACATATCGCGCCACACGACCTCTACCGTCTCGACTATGAAATCGATTTCGAGTCGATTGAAACCAAATTCTGGGGAATAGGATATTCGCAGTGCTCAAATGACGACAACGAATCCAAGTTCCGCTACCTGGCCTCGTCGGCCAATGTGAAACTCACCAGGCAGATCGTCAATAATATATATGTCGGCCCGATGCTTACATTCAACTACATCAATGCCCGCCGGGTTAATAATCCCGTTTTATGGGAGGGTCTGGACCGCAGGACTTTCAGTTGGGGTATCGGAGCCACGTTCCGCTATGACACGCGCGACAATTCCACGGAACCCGAAAAGGGCGTTCTGGCGGAAATCGCCCAGACCTTCGACGGCCGCTGGATGGGAAACCGCCACGGATTCAGCGTTAACGAAATCACCGCCGCCTGGTACGGAAAACTGTGGCGCGGCGCCGTGCTGGCCACGCGCCTGCATTCGCGTGTGACCTGGGGCGACACCCCCTGGGGCATGATGTCCTATATCGGTGGCTCCTACAACATGCGCGGATATTTCGAGGGCCGTTACCGCGACAAAAGCGAGATTGACATGTGTGTCGAACTGCGGCAACATGTGTGGCGACGCAACGGCATTGTAGTATGGGGCGGCGCGGCCACGATTTTCCCCCGTTTCAAAGATATAAACCTCCATCAGATCCTGCCCAACTGGGGAGTAGGATACAGATGGGAATTCAAACAGCGCATGAACGTCCGTGTCGACCTCGGGTTCGGCAAGGGCCAGTGCGGATTCATATTTAATATAAATGAGGCTTTCTAAAACACATATCGGACGATACCTGTGGCAGGACCTGCTGTTGTGGGTCGTGCCCTTGCTGCTCATAATCCCCAACGTCTGGCTGGATATTACAGAAAGATACACCTTCCTTGAATCGCTGACCAATATTCTGCTTCCCGGGGGCCTGTATCTGTGGCTCATGGGTCTGTCGCGAAACACCGGACGCACGGCCGTCCTGATGCTGCCGATGTATATCTACGCGGCCTTTCAGATTGTATTGCTGAACCTATACGGCGAATCAATAATTGCGATAGACATGTTCCTCAACGTCGTGACCACCAATGTGGGCGAGGTGTCGGAACTTCTCAGCAATCTGATTGTGGCCATTATAACGGTGTGTGTCATCTATCTGCCGCTGCTTACGGCCGGAATCATCCTGTGGTCGCGCAGGATGCTTGTCCGCAAAGAAATTGCCTCTCGTGCCCGCCGCTACGGATTGTACCTGCTTGGCGCAGGCGTTATTTCACTTGCCGCCAGCTACATCAAAGTGCCGGAATTCAAAATCGAACGGCGCATTTTCCCGGTGAATGTGATCAGCAATACCATCTCGGCCGGTGAGCGCACGGCCCAATCGAACAAATATCATGAGACCTCGGCCGGATTCCGCTTCAACGCCACGTCCACACATCCCGACAGCCTTCGCGAATTATACGTGCTGGTAATCGGCGAGACATCGCGCGCCGAAAACTGGCAACTCTATGGATACGGCCGTGCCACGAATCCGCGCCTGTCTCTGCGCGACTCGCTGCTGTTCTTCCCGAAAACCCTGAGCCAAAGCAATACCACTCACAAAAGCGTGCCCCTGCTTCTGAGCTACGTCGACGCCTCGGAATTCGGAGATTCAATCTACACCTCCAAAAGCATCATCACGGCATTCTCCGAAGCGGGCTTCAGAACCGCCTATCTCTCGAACCAGTCGCGAAACCATTCGCTGATAGACTTCTTCGCCGAGGAAGCCGACAGTACTCTTTTCCTGACCGACGACGGAAAGCACCATCACGACCATGAACTGCTCTCGGCACTGCGCCATTTCATATCGACTGCCGGTCCCGGAAAGATTTTTGTGATTCTTCACTCTTACGGCAGTCACTTCTGCTATAACGAACGATACCAGGACATCGACAGGCATTTCACGCCCGACGCCCCCTCGGCTGCCTCGAAAAGCAACCGGCCGGCCCTCATAAACGCCTACGACAACACAATCGTGGCGACCGACCGCTTTCTGGACGACGTAATCGCCGAACTCGACAAAGCCGGCTGCCCCGCCGCGCTGATGTATCTGAGCGACCATGGCGAGGACATTTTCGACGACAGCCGCGGCCGCTTCCTGCACGCATCGCCGGTACCGACATCATATCAGATTCATGTGCCTCTGCTGATGTGGTTCTCGCCTTCATACACCGCGACATTCCCCGGAATTTACGGCATTGCGGCGGCCAACGCAAGACGCAATGTGGCTTCGAACCGCGTGGTTTTCGACACTATGCTGCAAATCGGCGGAATCACCACTCCCTATGCCGATTGCAGGCGCTCGCTTACCGATTCGACCTACAACGAAGGTCCACGTCTCTACCTGAACGACTACAACGAAGCGGTGCCCCTGGTGCTGTCCGGATTGAAAGATATTGACCTTATGCGAATTGAGGCAAATAACATTTCTGTAAACTAAGCCGGAATAAAAGTTTTCCAAAACTTCGGAGATTACAACTGATTTGCTGACTGTTACGAATTCCAGCAATTAAAAAAGTTTCCCAAAACGAAAAATATTCTGCAATTTTATTGCCGGATAAAAACATTGTTTGTAAATTTGCGGCGTCCGAATTTTTCCATCGGATTCCTGAATAATGATACAGACAGTTGTAAAACGTGACGGCCGCGTCGTTGGCTTTAACGAAGAAAAAATAAAGGCGGCCATCCGCAAAGCCATGCTCGCCACAGAACTCGGCGAGGACGAGAGCCTAATCGACAAAATCGCATGCCGCATAGGCACCCGCGGCAGCGAGCGTATGACTGTCGAGGAGATTCAGGACCTTGTGGAACTGGAACTGATGAAGAGTCCCCGCAAGGAAGTCGCCAAACGATACATCGCATACCGCGACCAGCGCAACATAGCCCGCAAGGCCAAGACCCGCGATATGTTCAAGGAAATTATCGAGGCCAAGAACAACGACATCACACGCGAAAACGCCAACATGAACACCGACTCACCGGCCGGTATGATGATGAAGTTCGCCTCGGAAACCACCAAACCTTTTGTCGACGATTATCTGCTGAGCCCCGAGGCCCGCGAGGCCGTACGCCAGGGATACATCCACATCCACGACAAGGACTACTATCCCACAAAAAGTCTCACCTGCGTGCAGCATCCCCTCGACCGGATTCTGCGCTACGGTTTCATAGCCGGCCACGGCGAGTCCCGTCCCGCAAAACGAATCGAGACGGCAAGCACCATCTCGTGCATCTCGCTGGAAATCGCCCAGAACGAAATGCACGGCGGCCAGGCCATCCCCGCCTTCGATTTCTATCTGGCTCCCTATGTGAGGTCCTCGTTCATCGAGGAAATCAAGAATCTTGAAGAACTTTACGACGAAGATTTCTCCGACCTGTACAACTATCCCGTAAAGGAATACGAAAAGACCGACCTCAAAGGTCTCACCGGCCGCGACCGCGTAATCGCCGTGGCCATCAACCGCACCACCGCCCGTGTACACCAGGCCATGGAAGCGTTCATCCACAATATGAACACCATCCACTCGCGCGGCGGCAACCAGGTGGTGTTCAGTTCCATAAACTACGGCACCGACACCTCGGCCGA
>CAJJOO010000134.1 GCA_905193395.1 uncultured Porphyromonadaceae bacterium | reverse complement strand
GTAGATTTATTGAAAGGATAGGTTCCTATAATCCGAACACTAATCCTGCTACAATCACTCTTAATTTCGAGCGGGCCTTGTATTGGGTTAACGTAGGCGCTCAGCCCACGGACACCGTGCGCACAATCCTGTCAAACGAAGGCGTACTGCTGATGAAACACCTCCAGGGTGGCGTCAAGAAAGGTGCTTTCGACCAGGCCGAGGCAGAACGTCGTTTCAACGACTGGAAAGCAAAGAAACAGGCCAAGGTTGATTCGCTGAAAGCCGATATGGCCGACCGCAAGCAACTCGCAGCCAAGGAACGCTTTGAAGCCGAAGCCGCCAAGAACAAGGCAAAGGCCGAAGCCGTTTCGAAAAAGAAAGCAGAAATCGCTGCCGCCAAGGCTGAAGCCGAGGCTGCCGCCGCCGCAGAAGCCGCTGCCAGCGAAACCGCCGCAGAAGCAACTGAGGCTCCCGCCGCCGAATAATCAAGCCCCGCTGCTTCTTTTTCTCGGCAACTGAAAAGATTTTTAAGGGGGTGTGTCGGACTTTTTGCCGACGCATCCCCTTAATCACTTTAAAAACCAAGACTCCAAATACATCACACTTCGCAATTCATGAAGAAATTTCCCGAATACTCATCTCTTAGTCTGCCGCAGATCAATCAGGATGTACTGAAACTCTGGAACGATGAACACCTGTTCGAGCGCAGTATAGAAGAACGCGCCGGAGCGGTGCCTTTTGTATTCTTCGAGGGTCCCCCCTCGGCCAACGGCATGCCCGGTATCCACCATGTGATGGCCCGTACCATCAAGGATATTTTCTGCCGTTACAAGACCATGAAGGGCTTCCGCGTGGAACGTAAGGCCGGCTGGGACACACACGGCCTCCCCGTGGAACTCGGTGTGGAGAAATCACTCGGCATTACCAAAGAGGATATCGGCCACAAGATTTCCGTTGACGAGTACAACGATTCATGCCGCCGCGAAGTGATGAAATTCACCAAGGAGTGGGAAACCCTCACCAATTCGATGGGCTACTGGGTGGATATGAAGAACCCTTACATCACCTACGACAACCGTTACATCGAATCGGTATGGTGGCTGCTGTCGCAACTCCATGCCAAGGGCTACCTCTATAAAGGCTATACCATCCAGCCATATTCGCCGGCCGCCGGCACCGGACTTTCGTCGCACGAACTGAACCAGCCCGGCTGCTACCGCGACGTGAAGGATACCACCTGTATCGCCCAGTTCGAGGCCACCGACCCGCTGCCTTCGATGACAGGGTGGGGCACACCATACTTCATTGCATGGACCACAACACCCTGGACCCTCCCCTCGAATACCGCTCTGTGCGTCGGCCCCTCGATTACATATTGCATCGTACGCACATATAACAAATACAACGGCCGTCCCGAAACCGTAGTCGTGGCTCAGGCTCTGCTCAACTCGGTGTTCAATCCCAAGGCTGCCAACCTAGCCCTGGAAGACTACAAGCCCGGCGACAAACTGATTCCCTTCAAGGTCGTTGACACTCTGCCCGGTACGGCTCTCGTCGGCCTGCACTACAAGCAACTGATTCCATGGATGACACCCTCGGGCGACGCGTTCCGCGTAATTCCCGGCGACTATGTCACCACCGAGGACGGTACAGGCATCGTACACATCGCCGGCACCTTCGGCGCCGACGACAAGCGCGTTTCGACGCTGAACAATATCTCGCCCATGGAACTGATCAACCGCAACGGCAAGATCTGCCCCATGGTCGACCTGAAAGGCCGCTTCTATATGATCGAGGACCTCGACCCCGACTTCGTGGCAAAGCACGTAGATGTCGAGGCCTACAAACCCTGGCAGGGCAAGTTTGTCAAGAACGCCTACGACCCCGAAAAGACCGACGCCGACATGACACTCGACGTTGAAATCTGCATCTGGCTCAAGGAGAACGACAAACTGTTCAACACCGAGAAACACGTCCACAACTATCCCCACTGCTGGCGTACGGACAAGCCCGTCCTCTACTACCCGCTCGATTCCTGGTTCATCAAGACCACCGCGGCCCGCGAACGCCTGATGGCCCTGAACGAGACCATCAAGTGGAAGCCCGCCGCCACCGGTTCCGGCCGTTTCGGCAAGTGGCTCGAGAATCTTCAGGACTGGAACCTCTCGCGCAGCCGCTACTGGGGCACCCCGCTGCCCATCTGGCGCACCGAGGACGCTTCCGAGGAGAAAATCATCGACTCGGTTCAGACCCTATACGATGAAATCGAGAAATCCGTGGCCGCCGGCGTGATGAAATCGAACCCGCTAAAAGATAAAGGCTTCGTTCCCGGCGATTACAGCAAGGAAAACTACGAGAAGATTGACCTGCACCGCCCCTACGTGGACGATATCATCCTGGTGTCCGAATCCGGCAAGCCCATGAAGCGCGAGACCGACCTTATCGACGTATGGTTCGACAGCGGTTCGATGCCCTATGCTCAGATTCACTATCCATTCGAGAACAAGGACCGTTTCGAAAAGGGCGAGGTATTCCCCGCCGACTTCATCGCTGAAGGCGTTGACCAGACCCGCGGATGGTTCTTCACTCTCCACGCAATCGCCGGAATGGTGTTCGACCGCGTAAGTTACAAAGCTGTGGTTTCAAACGGCCTCGTCCTCGACAAGGACGGCAACAAGATGTCAAAACGTCTGGGCAATGCCGTGAATCCCTTCGAGGCCATCGCACAGTATGGATCCGACCCGCTGCGCTGGTACATGATCGCCAACTCATCGCCCTGGGACGACCTGAAATATGACCCCGCAGGCGTGACCGAAGTGGGCCGCAAACTGTTCTCGACACTCTACAACACATATTCCTTCTTCGCACTCTATGCCAACGTCGACGGCTTCACAGGCACGGAGGAACAGGTGCCCGTGGCCGAGCGTCCCGAAATCGACCGCTGGATTATTTCGCTGCTGAACTCGCTGATTATAAACGTCGATGAGTCCCTGGCCGACTACGAACCCACCAAGGCCGCCCGCGCCATCAACGATTTTGTTCTCTACAACCTGTCGAACTGGTACGTGCGTCTGAACCGCAAACGCTTCTGGGGCGGCGGCCTGACCCGCGACAAACTTGCCGCCTACCAGACCCTCTACACCTGCCTGCTGACGCTGAGCAAACTGATTGCCCCAGCAGCGCCTTTCTACGCCGACAAACTGTTCCGCGACCTCACCTACACCGACGGCAAACCCTCGGCCCAGGGCATGAGCGTGCATCTTGCCGACTTCCCCAAGGCCGACGCCTCGCTGATTGACAACGGCCTTGAAAACCGCATGGCCGTGGCCCAGAAACTCACCTCGATGGTGCTGTCGCTGCGCCGCAAGGTCAACATCAAGGTGCGCCAGCCGCTTTCGGCCATCATGGTGCCCGTTGCCGACAAAACCGCCGGCGACATGGTCCGCTCCATCTCCGATATCCTCCTGACCGAAATCAACGTCAAGGAACTCAAGATTGTGGGCAACGAAGAGGGTATTCTGGTCAAGAAAGTGAAGCCCGACTTCAAGAAACTCGGCCCGAAATTCGGCAAGCAGATGAAGGCCGCCGCAGCCGCAATCGCCGCCATGTCGCAGCACGAAATCGCCGTTCTGGAACAGCAGGGCTTCGCCATGCTGAACCTGGAAGGCGGCGAAGCACGCCTCGACGCCTGCGATGTGGAAATCATCTCCGAAGACATCCCCGGATGGCTCGTGGCCAACGACGGAAATCTCACCGTGGCCCTCGACATCACCGTCACCGACGACCTGCGCCGCGAAGGCTTTGCACGTGAAATCGTGAACCGCGTCCAGAACATCCGCAAGGACCGCGGTTACGACATCACCGACCGCATCAACCTGGTATTCGACTCCGCAGACGACATTCAGGACGTCCTGGATCAGTTCGGCAACTATATCGGAGGGCAGGTGCTGGCCGCATCGCTCTCCGTCGGCACAGTTGATCCGGAAAATCCCGACGCCGAAACCCTCGACATCGACGGTAAGGCTGTCAAAGTCCAAATCTCCTTAAATTAACGAAACATGGCAGAAAAACTGAGATATTCGGACGAAGAACTCGAAGAGTTCCGCGCTCTGATCAATGCGAAACTCGAAAAAGCCATTGCCGAATACGAGAACCTCCGGCAGACCATCAACAACACCGGAGGCAACGACACGGCCGACACGGCACCGACATTCAAGGTCCTTGAAGAAGGCGCCTACACCCTCGGCAAAGAGGAGGCAGCGCGTCTGGCCGAGCGCCAGCGTGTGTTCATCAACCACCTTAGGGCCGCTCTGGTGCGCATCGACAACAAGACCTACGGCATCTGCCGCGCTACGGGCAAACTGATACCCAAGGAGCGTCTGCGCGCCGTGCCACACGCAACCCTCAGCATCGAAGGCAAGGAACTCCAGAAAAAATAATGAAGCAGCACCCGACACGTTCAAACGCCATCGCCGCAATCTCTGTGGCGATGGCCGTGCTGATTCTTGACCAGGTGTTGAAAATCTGGGTCAAGACACATTTCTATCTGGGCGAATCATTGCAGATCCTGCCGTTCTTTGAACTGCGTTTCGTGCAGAACAACGGAATGGCCTTCGGCATGGAATTCGGCAGCAAACTGATTCTGACGCTGTTCAGAATCATTGTCGTGGGCGTCCTTGCGTGGTACATCGTGCGCCTTGTGAAGCGGCCCAATACCAGCCGCGGCTATCTGGTGACCCTGGTGCTGATTGCCGCCGGAGCCATGGGGAATATTTTCGACTGCGTGTTCTACGGAACGATTTTCAACAACCCGCTGCCCCCGCAGACAGCGCATTTCGTGGCCTGGGGTACTGGATATTCCTCGCTCCTGCACGGATATGTGGTCGATATGCTTTATTTCCCGCTGTTCTCGTTCATATGGCCGCAGTGGATGCCGCTGGTCGGAGGACATGTTTTCTCGTTCTTCGACCCCGTGTTCAATCTGGCCGATTCGGCCATTACGGTCGGCATCCTGATGCTGCTTCTGTTTTATCTCCGCTATCTTCCCGTCGGCGACAAAAGCGACGGCGCAAAGTGAACGCC
>CAJJOO010000133.1 GCA_905193395.1 uncultured Porphyromonadaceae bacterium | reverse complement strand
AAAAGGCATCGTGCAGTGCCCCGAATGGCTCAGCGACACGCTTGCCCGGGGCATCGGCAACAAATCCATCGACGACGCGGCAAAAGTTATTCCGCTGCTCACACTCGCGACGATTAACGGCGATGACACCGCCACGCGCAAAGCACAGCGCATCATAAACCGCTGCTACAAAGCATGTCTCGAAGCCCCGACCATCGACGCGCTCCACACCGCGGTCACCTGCTGCGACTACGTCAGCCGCTTCAGCCCCCGCAAGATGGCCGACGCCTGGAACCGCCTCTGCACCACAGTCAATGGCCAATGCAGCACAACACAAATCATCCGGCTACTTGAGATAGCAGACGAATTACCCCCCTTCGCCCACGAATCTAAGACACTGACCGCCTATCGGCAATTCGTCTGCAGCCTATTCCCGACGGTGCTGAGCGCGTCCGAGATGACTCGGCTCGACGTCGCCGTGCTGAAAGAACTCGTCACCCGCCGCACCTTAGACGCCTACGACCGCCGCGCTTACCAATTGGCACTGGAGTATGAGTCAAGGTCAATATATGAATTTTGAAGATTTCCGACGCTTATGAAAATTCTTATTGTGGGGTTTACAAAGCCTAAGTTCATGCCATATATGAACTTTTATCTTGACAATATTCCGTCTGACAACAATGAAGTTCATATTCTTTACTGGAACCGTGACCTGAAATCAGAAAATCTGTCGGCATTAGGAGGATACACTTTTCATGAATTCTGTGAATATCAAGAAGATGATGTATCAATATGCGCTAAGATTATTCCATTCCTGAAATACCGACGATATGCATCGAAGATTATCCGAAATGGCAATTATGATTTTATCATTGTCCTACATACACTTCCTGCAATACTTATAGCAGACATTCTAAAAGAATATAAGAACAGATATATTCTGGATTATCGGGATTCGACTTACGAAAAATTTGCACCTTTTAAAAAAATTGTCGGGCTATTGGTCAAATGGTCGAGGTTTACTTTTGTCAGTTCCGATGCGTTCAGACGATATCTCCCTGCATGCGAATCAGATAAAATCATTACATCGCATAACATCTTGCTTGATTCTTTAAATCATCAACATGACAAAGAGCGTCTTGAAAAACCATCAGCAAAGATTCGTGTGGCTTTCTGGGGGTTCATCAGGCATAAGGATGTCAATATCAAACTGATAGACCGGTTATCAAACGATGGCCGGTTCGAACTGCATTATTACGGCAGAGAACAGCATATTGCGCATGAACTCAAAGAACATGTCAAAGATATAGGTGCCAATAATGTTTTCTTTCATGGCGAATATATTCCGACCGACAGATATAAATTTATTCTGCAGACAGATATTATCCATAATGTTTATTTAGACAACAATACTATGCTTGCTATGGGGAATAAGTTTTATGACGGAATTATTTTTAGAATACCTCAAATATGCATGCCGGGATCATTTATGGCGGAGATGTGTGACAAATACGGTATTGGCATAGCGATTGACCCCGATAATGAAGATTTTGCCAATATTCTTGCAAAATATTATAAAAATATTGACCTGGCCAGATTTAAAGAAGCATGCGCCGAGGCTCTGTCAAGGATTATTGAAGAATATAATCGAGGTTGCAACTTGATTATATCGTGTACCAACAGTTAAACATAAATATAAATAGTAGGGAAATATGCCTAAGACTAAATCCTGGATTGAAGGATATTGCTACGTCATAATTTTTTTACTAATCTATTTGGAATGGGGTTATGCACCTGTTGTGGCACAGAGTATACCCGGAATAGCAAAAACAGCCCTTATGATAGTGAGCGTTGTGCCTCTCTGTTTCTTTAAAAGTTTTAGAATAAAAGTAAAATCATTTATCCTTTTTGCTTATTTTACTATAATTATAGTCATAAGTGCCTTGAGAGATATAGAAATCGGGAACAGCATATTGCTTTTTGTTCCCATTTTCTGTGCTTTTATATTTACTAGTGGTTATTCAGCCGAAAAAGCCATAAGAGCCTTCTGCAACATTATCACCTTTCTATCGGCCTATTCGCTTGCGTTTTATACTTTAACCTTGTTAGCGCCATCAATATTATCTCCGTTCCCAATACTTCCAAATCCATTTAATATACCTATTCATAATTTAGGATTTGCCGTAATGCCAACTGGAACGGGGATAATTCGTAATTATGGCATTACCTGGGAACCCGGAGCATTCGCACTTTTAATATGTATCGCCATATATTGCCAAATAGTAGGATATAAAACTCTAAATAGAAAGAGGATAATTATAAATATAATTGCATTGATAACAACATTCTCTACGATGGGCTTTGTTGTACTTGC
This sequence comes from uncultured Porphyromonadaceae bacterium, assembly GCA_905193395.1. Classification (GTDB taxonomy): domain Bacteria; phylum Bacteroidota; class Bacteroidia; order Bacteroidales; family Muribaculaceae; genus CAG-873. Next base: position 2,743 of record CAJJOO010000133.1, on the reverse strand, counting down.
TGCTATAATATTAATAACCCGCTTCAGAACCTCGGCTGTTCACAATTCAGCATCTGCCAATGTTTTACTTCTTTTGTTCATAGGTGTATCCATTTATTTCCTATTGGGGACCTCATCGGAATTATACGATGTCGTGTTTTCAAAATTAAGTGGTTTCTCGATTGACTCGGAGAACACTCAGACAACACAAGCACGCCTTAATGCCATTATCTACCCGGGGGAGGCCTTCCTGTCATCACCAATAATTGGAGTTGGCTACGACGTTTTTAAAAATATAAATGCAACATTATGCGATAATGTAGCGACTAATACAATCGTCAATTGGTTCGCGATTCTGGGTATCGCCCTTGGTCTACCATGTTCGTTATATTACTTCAAAGCAATACTGAAAGCGGCCGATTATTTAGACCTGAATCTTCTTTTCAAGTTTTCACTGATAGTTGCATTTTCTTTGCTTATCTCAACAGAGAGTTTACTAAGGATCTCACTAATCTACGTGATAATATTCTACGGCTGTTCTACCAAAAAATTAATCAAGGATGCCTAAGATTTTATTTTTGTTAGGAAAATATTTTCCAAAAAGTTCCGCTAACGGAGTTTGCTGCAAAAATATAGTTGATGAGTGCAAACGACAGGGGCTGGATGTTACATGCGTGATAAACGGTGATGCCACTCGTCCCAGGCATGAGTTTATAGACAATGTTGAAGTATATCGAATTAAACCGCGTTTGCATTATAGAATTCTCGATTGGTGCGAATACAACCCCAACAGCAGATGGGTAAAATACCTTAGGACTTTCGCCGGAGTGCTCAATAAAGTACAATTGGGCATTATGTCGCCATTTTGGCCATTAGTTTCGCCATTATATACCTATCGTTTTTATAGGCAAGGCAAAAAATTATTACGCCAAAGTAGTTATGATATTATTGTTGCCGTGTATACTCCCATAGATTCAGCATATGCCGGCTACTTGTTAAAGAAGAAATTTCCTGACGTCAAATATGTTCCGTACTACCTTGATGCGTTGGCCGGTGGATGGGGGCCGTCATTTTGGTCAAAAAACAGGATTGAAAAACATACGCGATTTTGGGAAAAAAAATTCAACAGTGTCGCCGATGTGGCAATATCAATGTTGTCGGCAGAGGATTATCACAAACATTCACCGCTTCCTCAAGTAAACAGGGTATTTCTGGATGTCCCGACCTTCGTTGTAGACAAGAGTATTCCGACAACTGAAAAGCATCCGGACAAAATAGTAGCGCTCTATGCCGGCAGTATAAGTTATCCGCAACGCAACCCGGTGCCGCTATTGGAGGCATTTGCCTCGTTTGACGAAAAGTGCGGGATTGAATTTCATATAATCGGTCCGTGCAATTGCAGGAATTTAATTGATAAATATTCCACATTGTCCGGAGGAAGAATTAAGTATATGGGGACCTTGTCACATGAGGAAATATTAAAACGCGAAGCCAGCGCAGACTTTCTTATAAATTTCGGGGACTTAAACCCATATACAATTCCCAGTAAAATATTTGAATATATGCGGTCCCGCAAACCGGTGATAACTACAATATCGGTTGACAATGATGCCGCTTTGCCTTATCTCAGCCAATACGGGACTCATTTTATTTTCGATGAGCGGAAAGACAAACATCAGAGTCATTCCGACTTGCTCAATTATATTCTTTCTAATCCATCAGTCGGTGATGCCGATTATGCAAAAGTTTTTTACAAGAATACCCCTCAGGCATTCTGTGATGTAATAAAAACTCTTTGATAATATGATTAAATATTCCGATACAAACAATCCGGTTGATTGCTATGGTTGCGGAGCATGTGAGCAGATTTGCGGTCACGATGCGCTCAAACTCGTAGCCAACGCCGAAGGTTTTCTATATCCTGAAATAGATTCAACAAGATGCACCAACTGTGGATTATGTGAAAAGGTATGTCCAATTGACGTTGTGCCCACAGCAAACGTAAAACAGACAATTGCCGCAAGATATAATGATGCGTCCCTTATGGATTCTGCCTCAGGCGGCATGTTCAAGGCTGTCGCTGATTATGTCTTGGAACAAGATGGCTTCGTGGCAGGATGTGTATTTGACAAGGACTTCAATGCTGTCCATATCCTTTCAAACACACCTGAGGACATTAAGCGGATGCAAGGCTCCAAATATGTTCAAAGCAAAATCGGCAATGTGTACAAGGAAGTTCGCAAAAAACTCAGAGAAGGTCACTTTGTACTTTTCAGCGGTACGCCTTGTCAGGTTGCCGGACTGCACGGTTTTCTGATGAAACCATACGACAACCTTCTTACCTTGGATTTAATATGCCATGGCGTTCCCAGCCCCAAACTTCTGCAGTTATATCTTGATACAACATTTAGAACAAAAGCCAACGTTGTTGATTTTAAATTCAGGAATAAAAGGAAAAACGGATGGCGTTCACAAGGTTCCGTTACTTTAGACTATAAAGGAAAAATAAAAGAAAAACGAACTTCGCCATATACAGATTCTTACTATAATTTATACTATTTATCAAATGATGTCAGCCGCATGTGCTGTTATTCATGTAAGTATTCTTCTACATCCCGTGTAGGAGATATAACCATCGGTGATTATTGGAATCTGCAGAATATCCTGCCGGATTTTTATTGCAAAGATGGAGCATCCGTGGCTTTGATTAATACCGAAAAAGGAAGAGAAGTCATTGAACGCATAAAAGACCGCTTAACCCATA
>CAJJOO010000132.1 GCA_905193395.1 uncultured Porphyromonadaceae bacterium | reverse complement strand
TGCCACAACGGCAGCGACATCCGCTTTCTCTATACCGTTTCTTTATTATATACGATACTAATAATATACGATACCACGATTATATAGTATCTGTGCAAGATTCCATACTATAATATCCATTATTCAGGCTGCGTCAGGCTGTCGGGGATCTCAATTGAGTAGTGCAGACGACCGCCCGACGAACGTGGCAACCGAGTCATAAAAAGAATGTTGAATTTTTCGCCGTTCATAAGGAGAGTATCAACATCCATATTTATCTTGAAACTGTCAGCCTGCTTGCTCCCGATTCCTGCACGCACCAGTTTCTCGAATACGATGTCGAGGAGTCTGCGGTGGGAGATATAGCCGTCGCCGACTACATGCGCCTCGACATACCAGTTGCTATCACTCTTGAAATTTCGTCTCGAAGCATAAAGAGGATAGACCCCGCGGATAGACCCGTCGGCCGATACGGCCGGCCATTGGTCAAAGGTCTTTCCCCGCAATCTTGCGGGCAATATCATCACACGTTCAGGCCGGTACCCGAAACTCGAAGCGAAAGTCATGTTGCCGAATGATTCCATAACAGCCGTCTCGCCGGTCATGCCCAGGTTCCACCAGGGCATCTGCTCATTCATGCAAAGGTCAGCGAAAATCACGCCGCCCTCACGCGGTGCAGACCCGGCTGCAGCAAAAAGCGCACGCAGTCGCCGTCCGCTGTCAATGGCCAGACTTGTCAGAGCGGCGCCCCATAGCACGTATATCGCTACTGCTGCTGTTGCGGCCAGCATACCTGCACGCGAGGGAAGCCGGGCTGGCTTCCGGCGCAGCAGAACTGCAAGTCCATCCATTATCACTACGACAGAGAACAGATAAGAAGGCCATAATGCGCGGTAAGTACTGCTCACGATGAGAGCACACGGAATCCAGGCAACCGCGGCTACAAACAGGGGCAAGACCCTGCGGAAGAAAGATTTCCAGAGCAGGCGTTCACAGCGCAGCCTGCACAACGCCATAACAGCAAGAGCCAGGGCAAGAGGCCACAAGGATATGAGCACACGGAAAAACTGATACCGAATCATGAGAATATTCGATATATTATGTTCAAGGCGTGAGGCCGTTCCCGACAACAAAGCGGTTACTACTGCCAGGACCAGAATGGCCACCAGAAGCATACGGGCGCCGCGCCGGTGCGGCCGCAGCAGCGCGGCGATAAAGAGTGCCATGCCTAACGGAATTGCAAAACCTTCGTGCCACCATCCGGCCACAAATGTCAGGAGGGCCAACCAGACAAACCTGCGGCCATGAAGCATACTTCCGCGGCGCGACAGCGAAACCACAGCAAGCATCAATACCGATGGGGGAACATAGTTGATCTGAAATATGAATGACTGCATGTATTCGAACCACGGCAATGCAGTCCATAGCAGAAACACTCCGGAGGCAGTCCACAAGAGCGGACGGCGACGACCATGGAGGCTGCATACATAAATCATCCACAGCATCAATGCGATTGCACCCGCACAGAAAAGCATCAACAGAGGCCGCGGCGTAAAATTCAACAGCGGGAACGCCAGAAGATTGGCCAGACGCCCGTTGACATAAAGGAAATGATTCAGCATTGAGGTCAGCGCATCGCCGAGAGTGGTGACAGGTGCTTCTGTCACGAACCAGAATTCCCTGCCTTCAGCAGGTTCCGGCACACAGTAACGATAGCACCAGTCGTCGGCATAATCCGCTCCGGGCACGAGCCAACCGGCAGCCGTGACAAAAGTCAGAAATATTGCAATACAATAAAAAACGCGGTCGAAATTACTGCGGATTCTCATCGGAATATACATGATTTAATGGTTCATAGAAAAGCATTTCCGATTCGGAAGGTTGGCGCAGTTCGATGCGGTAACGCAGGCGTCCGGTCCGCGAACGCGGAAGGGGCGAGAAGTGCATCAGGTAAATGCTGTCGCCTCGATAGACAGCCGGATACATCACGTCGCAGCGGTCAATGGAGTCGACATTGATTCCGATATGCCGCGAGACCTTTTCAAACAAAACCGAGAGAGGGTTGCGGTGGGTCAACGGCGGATAACCCTCGCCAATGACAGTGACAGGGACCGTTTCGGCCGCAGGACGGTGAACCACCGGCGGCCGGCGACGCATGGCATACATGGGCCATACACCGCGTATCTCGCCGTCGGCCGAGGCCGCAGGCCAGTCATCGAAGTCTGTACCTTCGAGACTCGCAGGAAGTATCAGCACCACAGGTGGATTTAACCCTGCATGGCCGGCATAACGAAAGTTTACACCGGACAGTGGGTCACCCTCGCCGGTCACTTCCATCAGCCAGAACGGCAGATTGTCGTTTGGAGTCAAATCAGCAAAAACGACATTGCTGCGGGTCGTATCAAGGACATTGAGAAAGGCCTGCATGCGCCGGCCGCTGAGGTTTGCCGCAAGGGCGAGCGAGGCGAGCCAAACGGCGTATGCCAGCAGAAACAAGCCGGCAAAGGAAAGTCCGGCTGGCCGGACGCGGCGCGGTCTGAGGCCGTAATCCACAGCGAGAAGCATAATCACAACTGCAAGAATATATGAGGGCCACAGCGAGCGGACCTCCCTACTGAGCACGGCCGCCGGCAAAACCCAAATAATGGCAGCGAACCACATCGGGAGCGTCAGCCGCAGGAAGGTCTTACGACGGCGCGCATGCAGAATAGCGGCCGTCACTGTGATAACTACAGCCGACAAAAACAATGGCCACGAGCCTACAAGAAAATGGAAGGCGACTCCCTCGAATGATGCTGCAGACATATCAACGGTCTCGACTCGCCGGGCGGTGCCGCTAATCAACGTGAAGCCCACCGACAATATGCATACAGCCACAAGAAGGAGATACAACTTCCGTCGTTTGGGCCGGAGGAGCACCATAATCGCGAAGTAAGTTCCGGTTACAACAGCAAATCCTTCGTGACACAGGCCCATAAACAGCAACAGCAGACTCAGCCACACAAAATGCCGGAGGGTACGGACCCGTCGGCAGAACTGCAACGCCGCAAGCATCAGAATCGACGGCAGCAGATAGTTCACCAGATAATCATAACACTGAAAATTGTCGTGCCAGGGGAAAACACACCACAGCATCACCACTCCCGCGACAGTCCAGACCATCGGTCGCCGCCGCCCGCTGCGTCCTACAAGGAACAGCATCCACGACATCAGTGCCAGCATCGCGGCACAAATGACCATCAGCACCGGACGCGGCACAAAATTCAATGTAAGGATTACCAAAAGATTCGGTATCCGGCCGTTGATGGTGAGATAGTGGTCGCGGACGGATTCAAGCGCGTCGGAAAAGGTCTCGATTGCAGGTTCTGTCACGCTCCAGTAATCGTGACCGTCAGTCGGCGACCCGGGCAACTTATGGAGATAACAGATATCGTCGGAATTATGGGCCGTGAATACCAGCCACCCCACGGATCCCAGAAATGTGAGTATCAGTGCCGCCACGAAAAAAGCACGGTCAATGCGGGCTGTTACGGAACTCGGTTTTTTCATCTGAAGGATATATTTTTAATCTCGCGGCCGACTGCTGTACGTGGCATAGCGCCCATGAAAAGCAGCGTGATGCTGTCGCCGCGATAGCATGCAGGCATAGCCCGGGCAGAAATCCGTAGTGTACGCGAATCGTTGTCGCCAAGACCCGACAACCGGCTCAGAAGAATTTCAAGTGCATTGCGCGGACTTTTCACAGGACCGACCTCCACATCCACTCCGACACGCTCCGGCGAGGCGCCTACAGGCATTTTTCTGACGGCAAAAAGGGGCCATATTCCGCGCACGTTGCCGTCGGCAGAGGCACTCGGGAATTCATCGAACGTCTTCCCGGCATATTCGGCCGGAAGTACCAGAAAACGGCGGCCGCGGCCACCGTAGCGCGCTGCAAACATATAGTTGGTATGGTATTCAAATAATGCTGAAAAGGACGTCATGTCCATAAGCAGCGGATTGGTCTGCTCCGGACGCAGAACGTCGACAAACAGAACATCGTCGTCGCCCGAAAGGGCATTAACGGCAATTTCTGCGGCCAGTTGCTGCTGACGCCCGGAACGGTATTGGTCCACGCCCAGAAACAACAGCCATGCCGCGTAGACCACACAGGCTGCACAAGCCGCTACAATACGCACGCGCGGGGACAAAAAAGGCCGGGACAGACAGCACATTAAATATATGTTATCGAGAATTATCAATATACTGAACAGATAAGCCGGCCAAAAGAAACGCGCGCTGCCTGCCAGAACGGCCGTCATCGCCACGCCACACAAGGCCGCGGCATAGAGCGGGGCCATCAGTCTCCGGAACGGACATGCATCAATGCCGCGTCGTCGATAGACAAATACAGTCAAAACAGTCAGGAATATTGCCAGCCACAGAGGCCACAGCGTAATGATATACGTATTTATCAGATATTTAAGCGGCGTATGTTCCATACCGGCCGAAGCCGCCATCCGCACTCCTGTTCCTCCCATGAGGGCCAAGACCAGCGATACCACCAACCCGACTGCCATTGCCACAAGCCGCTGGCGCAGAGACCTCTCGCAAATGAACATGACGGCAAGAAAAGCCAGCAGAACACAGGCAAAGCCCTCGTGACACAGACCCGCAATCAGGCTCACGACAGTGGCAGCGGCAATCGAGCCGCGCCCGCGAGCCATCATCACAACCAGGCAGGCGAAAATAGACGGCGGGACATAATTCAACTGATAGGCAAGCGACTGGAAATGGTTATACCACGGCAACGCACACCACAGCAACATCACTCCGGCAGCGGTCCACAGCAGTGGACGGCGGTGGGTATCCATACGCGCAGTGGCGTATATCATCCATAGCATCAACGCAATCAAGACGCCACACAAAACCGTGGAAACGGTTCGCGGCAGCGGTTGCAGCATGATCAGGTCGATGTTGCCGATGCGTGTATTCTCATAAATCCAGTGGTTGGCGATGGAAGGCCACACCTGGCTGAAACTCTCAATCGGGGCCTCGCGGATGTCCCACATGTCGTAGTCGGCCTTGACGGGTACTTCGCAACTGTAAGCCCAGTCGTCGCTGTATGGTTCGGTCGACACCAGCCAGCCCACAGCGCCAAGCAAGG
>CAJJOO010000131.1 GCA_905193395.1 uncultured Porphyromonadaceae bacterium | reverse complement strand
CAGTTGGCCGACCTCGCGTGCAACGGACCAGAACAGTTTCTCAATCTGTGCGCGGGTGGTAAGGTCGAGCATGCCGAGCGAGAAGAGGTCCAGGGGCTCCTCGCGAATCTGCAAGGCGTCGTGCCAACTCTCGAAGAGGTTGCTGTGGCCCAGGTCGTCCCAGATCTGATATATTTCGCGAGCCAGTTCGTGGGCGTCGGGGCTTATCTCGGCGTCGTCGCGCCAGCGGGGCAGTTCGGTGGTTTCCAGCACTTCAAGAATCAGGACGGAGTGGTGGGCGGTGAGAGAACGGCCGCTTTCGGTGATGATGTCGGGCTGGCGCAGACCGTTCTTGGTGCAGGCCTCGACGATGGCCGACACGGCGTCGTTGGCGTATTCCTGGATGGAATAGTTCATGGAACTTTCCGAGGAACTGCTGCGAGTGCCGTCATAGTCCACGCCCAGGCCGCCGCCGATATCCACGAAGTCGATGTTGAAGCCCATATTGGTCAGTTGTACATAGAATTGCGTGGCCTCGCGCAGGGCATTCTTTATGACGCGGATTTTGGTTATCTGGCTGCCGATGTGGAAGTGGATCAGTTTAAGGCAGTCGGTCATGTTGCGCTTGCGCATGAACTCGATGGCTTCGAGCAGTTCCGACGAATTGAGGCCGAATTTCGACGAGTCGCCGCCGCTTTCCATCCATTTTCCGGCGCCGGTGGACGAAAGTTTTATGCGTATGCCGATGTTGGGCTTGATTTTCAGGCGCTTGGCAATATCGGCGATGAGGGCCAGTTCGTGGAGTTTCTCTACAACCAGGAAAATGCGGCGTCCCATTTTCTGGGCCAGCAGAGCAAGTTCGATATAGTTCGCATCCTTATATCCGTTGCATATAATCAAGGCGTTGTCGGCGATATTGGTGGCCAGTACGGCATGGAGTTCTGGTTTTGAGCCGGCTTCCAGACCGATGTTGAATTTCTTGCCGTAAGTCACTATTTCCTCGACGACGGGACGCATCTGGTTCACCTTGATGGGGTAAATCAGATAACTGTTGCCCTTGTAGTCGTAGGTTTCCGAAGCCTGCTCGAAGCAGCGCGAGATTTTCTCGATGCGGTTGTCAAGTATGTCGGGAAAGCGCAGCAACACGGGCGCCGAGATGTCCTTGACTTTCAGTTCGTCCATGATTTCGCGCAGGTCAACAGAAGCCATGCCGGCGCGGGGCGACACTGCTACATGTCCCTTTTCGTTGATAAAAAAGTAGTTGCGGCCCCAGCCGTTGATGTTGTAGAGTTCGGCACTATCCTCGATGCGCCACCTTCTGATAGGCATTTCTCAGTGAGTTGTTAGTTGTGTTCGGTTAATAAGAGCCACAAAATTAGCAAATTTTTTATGAACATCAAACAGCACGCCGGGCGCCGGGGTTCATTTTTGTACGAAGTAAGCCCCGCGGGAGGCAAACATGCTCTCTTGCGTAGGGCTTTTGGCGGTCGGGGCAAAAACTTTCGCGGCAGCGGGGGCGTTTTGGATATATCTCACAATATAAATTCCAAACAATGAAAGACGTGACCGATACCCTGCTGCAACGCCGCAGCATCCGCCGCTACGAGCGCGAGCCGATTTCCGACGGCGACATGGAATTGATTTACAAAGCCATACAGAATACACCGACAAGTTACAACGGCCAGCAGTTCTCGGTGGTCGATATCACCGATTCCGGCATCAAGGAGAACCTCTATGCCCTGACGGGGCAGAAACAGATAAAGACGTGCAGCCATTTCATGCTGTTTCTGGCGGATTATCATAAAATCTCGCTCCTTGCGGCCGACAAGGGCATTGAGATGCCGCCGTTTGCACACACGGTCGACGGTGTCACCGTGGGCATTATCGATGCCTCGCTGGCCATGATGAGTGCCATAACGATGGCCTGCTCGCTGGGCTTGGGTGTCTGTCCCATCGGCTATGCCCGCACGGCTGCTCCGGCCGCGGTGGCTGAAATCGCCGGTCTGCCGGACGGAGTGATGGTGGTGTGCGGTCTGGCCCTGGGTGTGCCGCGCGAAATGCCCGACCTCAAGCCCAAACAGCCGCTGTCTCTGGTGATACATCCCGAGCGTTACCGCGCAGACGAGGGCTCCATGCTGGCCGAACTGCGCGACTATGATGCAGAGGTGTCGGAATACAACCGCAACCGTGCCGGCTCGACGACCGACAATGACTGGGGCGGCCACATCGTGGGATATTACCGCGAGGCTATGGCCTACAACATGCTCGAGTCCATGCGCCGGCAGGGCTTCGATTTCAAACACTGATTTTTCGGGAAAACAGTTTCCTGATACTGACTTTTATAGTCCCAGGCCCGGCGGGTTGAATTTATTCCAGTCGGTATCGGGGTCTGCCGCCAGGTCAATAACCTTTTGGGCGAGGCAACTCATGCCGTAGCGTTCCATTTCGTTTCCGGCGGCGACCTCGGCGTTTTCAATCATGCTGATTACGCTGCGGGCCATGTCGAGGGCGCTGTCAATCTCGCCAAGACGCAGCATAGATATGAGCATCATGGCGTAGGCCGGCATGATGTTGCCGGGTTGTCGGATGGTGCCGTCCTCGGCGGGTTCGCGCATCATGTTCACCACCTGATGGTACTGTTCCATGGCGAAGAGCATGCGCAGCAGCAGGTAGTCGTGGTGCAGTCCTGTGCCTGATTTGCGGTGGAAGGCCTGCATGATTGCGGGCACCAGTTCGGGCTGGCCTGCCGTGGCGGCGGTCTCGGCCAGCGCGTTCCAGTCGTCGGGTTCGGTGACTCCGGCGTCGAACATGGCTTCGAGAATACGGTCGAGACCGGGATGGTCGGCGGCCACGGCGATGCTCACCAAGTCGATTGAGCCGGGATTGCGGTCCAGGGCCGAGTCGAGAATCCGGCGTGCGGCGGCGTTGTCGCCGCGGTCCTCGGCGGCTTTCACGGCCTGGCAGGCGATGCCGAAATCGTCAGGCGCAAGGGCCATCAGGCGGTCGAGGGTGTTGCTGATGCCCTCGGTGTCTTCGTGCGGCAGCAGGGCAAGACGCACTTTCAGCGCGTCGGCCGAGTCGGGGTCGATTGCCAGGGCCAGGTCTACGGCTCCGGCGGCGTCGTCGGGGCGCTGCGAGGCCATGTAGGCCGTTGCGAGCATCGACCAGTAGGCGGCGCTGTACGGTTCGAGTTCCGTCAGTTCTTCCAGCACCTTGATGCAGATGTCGAATCGGGAATCGTACTCGGCGTTCACGCCGGTCTCGTAGAGCAGTGTGGGCAGGTATTCCACCCGCTCGCGTACACGGTCCAGATTGTCGTAAAGCCAGTCCTGCACGTGCAGGTCGCGGGTCAGTTGCACGAACTGAATCACCTCCTCGTCCTCTTTCAGGCTGTAACGCTCCAGCAGATTTTCAATCTGCCGGACGGCCTCCTTGCGGCTGCCGCGGAAGCGGCTCAGTCGCAGGATTTCCCACAGCGGTCCGTCGAGCGCGGGGTTGTCGTCAAGGAAATCGTTGAAGGAATTGTCGGTGAATCCGCGGTAAAAAATGGCGCGGCGTTCCAGCAGCGCCTGGCTGTCGGGATACAGACGGGCGCCCAGCAGCAGGGCCTCGGTGCGGAGATAGTCGTCGCCGGCATCGCCGGAGTTGTCGAAGATATCGATCAGTTCGTCTTCCGAGTAGTAACGCTGTGCGGGTGGCAGACCGAGTTCGCTGCGGAAGCGTTCACGCAGTTCGTCGGCGGGATTGCTGTTGTGGTCTTCCAAGTCGATGTGGGGGTAATGGCTGGGTAGCGGGGTATCAGCCCTGTTTCTTGACTTTTTCCCAGGTGTCGCGCAGGCCGATGGTGCGATTGAACACCGGAGCGCCGGGCTTTGAGTCGGGGTCGGGCGTGAAGTAGCCGATGCGCTGGAACTGGAAGCGCGTGCCGGGAGCGGCGTTTTCCACCACGAAAGGTTCAACCTTGATCTGACGCACGGGGAGCGAGTCGGGGTTGAGCATCTCGCGGAAATCTCGGTCTGGTTCGGCGGCGGGGTTCTCCACGTCGAAGAGACGGTCGTAGAGACGGGCTTCGGCGTCGGCGGCATGGCGTGCCGATACCCAGTGGAGGGTGCCTTTAACCTTGCGGTTGGCTCCGGGCATTCCGCTGAGGGTATCCGGGTCGTAGGTGCAGTGGATTTCGGTGATGTTGCCGTCGGCATCCTTCACCACGTCCTCGCACTTGATGATATAGGCGCCTTTGAGGCGGACTTCGCCGCCGCGGGTGAGACGGAAATATTTCTTGGGCGGATTTTCCATGAAGTCGTCGCGCTCAATGTAGATTTCGCGTGAGAAGGGCATCTCATGCACTCCGCTGCCCTCGATTTCAGGGTTGTTTTCCATCGTCACGGTCTCCGTGCGGTCCTCGGGATAGTTGGTGATTACCACCTTGACGGGGTCGATGACGGCCATAACGCGGGTCGCGATGTGGTTCAGGTCGTCGCGCACGGCGTGTTCCAGCAGGCTCACGGAGTTCAGAGCCTCGTATTTGGTGTATCCGATGGTGTCGATAAAGTTGCGGATTGCCTGCGGTGTATAGCCGCGGCGGCGCATACCCGAGATGGTCGGCATGCGGGGGTCGTCCCAGCCGTTTACGAGGCCTTCCTTCACCAGAGTGAGCAGTTTGCGCTTGCTCATCACGGTGTAGGTGAGGTTCAGACGGTTGAATTCAATCTGGCGGGGGCAGTATGAATCGTCGGCCAGTTCGTGTACGAAATATTCGTAGAGCGGACGGTGAGGCACGAATTCAAGGGTGCATATCGAGTGGGTCACGCCCTCGAAATAGTCGCTCTGGCCGTGGGCGAAGTCGTACATGGGGTAGACTTTCCATTTTGTGCCTGTGCGGTGGTGGGGCGTCTTGATGATGCGGTACATGATGGGGTCGCGGAAGTGCATGTTGTCCGAAGCCATGTCGATTTTGGCGCGGAGCACACGCGAGCCTTCGTCGAATTCGCCTGCGTTCATGCGCAGGAACAGGTCGAGGTTCTCCTCGGGAGTGCGGTTGCGGAATGGGCTTTCTGTGCCGGGCACGGTGGGCGTGCCTTTCTGGGCGGCAATCTGCTCGGATGTCTGGTCGTCGACATAGGCCTTGCCTTCGCGTATCAGGCGGCAGGCAAGGTCGAATAACTGGGGAAAATAGTCCGAAGCATAGTATTCGCGGTCGCCCCAGTCGAAACCGAGCCAGTGGATGTCCTCGCGGATGG
>CAJJOO010000130.1 GCA_905193395.1 uncultured Porphyromonadaceae bacterium | reverse complement strand
GGGTCCGCTGTACATTATAATAATGCGGGGAATCAGAGCACCTTCACGCGACGCTTGTATTCGTCGATGGCGGCGTCGAGGCGTTCGTGGGCGGTGGTGTCGCCGGGAACGTTGTGCGACGGGTGGATGTAGAGTTTCACGCCGCGTTCCTCAAGGATTTCGGCCACGGTGGTGATGGTCATCCACACCAGGGATACGAAAGCCAGGGTCGAGAGAGGACCTACCTTGTCGAAGTGCTTCTTCATGGGCACGGAAGCGTCGACCAGGGGCACGCAGGAGTCAACGACGATGTCGGCGATCTGGAACAGGTTCTTGCCCGAGGAGTGGCGCGAGGGCTTGTCGCCGGTCTGGGCTGCGGAGCCGTAGACAATCACCTTCATGCCGCGTTTCTTGGCTTCGAGGGCCATGTCGATGTTTACGGCGTTGATACCGGTGTGCGAGAAAATCCACACGCAGTCGTCGGTCGAGAAATCATAGTTTTTCATGATTTCCTGGCCGTAGCCTTCGGTGCGTTCCAGGAAGAGGAACTGGTGGATACCCATCTGGCCGATGATCTGGGTGAAGAAGGTGAGGGGCATTTCGCACAGGGGGTGGAAACCTACGAAACTGCCGATGCGGGGATACATTTCCTCGACGGGGATGGTGGCGTGGCCACAGCCGAAGGTGTGTACCCAGCGGCCTTTTTCAATCGAGTCGGCCATTACTTCGGCGGCTTTGCGCACGTTTTCCATCTGAGTTTTCTCGAGGGTGTCCATGATGCCATGGGCATTTTTGAGCCATTCTTTTGCAAGCATTGTCTTTTAGTTGTTTTAAGTGGTTTTATAAGATTGGTTTATAATGGATTGTCAGGCTTGGGGCGCCGTTTTTCGGCGGCTGAGGATGCGGACGGCGGCAAAGAGCACCAGCATCGCGCCGACGGCCAAGATGGCCAGGGGCGGGAAGCAGCCGATGCCCTGCTTGTCGGCCACGGCGCCGACGGTGTAGTTCAGGGCCGTCTGTCCGCAGAGGGCCACTGTCAGGGCCACGCTGAATGCCGTTCCGGACAGGGCCGGGAAGCGTTCGCCCAGGACGCCGAACATCACCGGGAAGGTGGATGCCAGTCCGGCGCCGATTACGGCCATCGAAATCACGGCGGCCCAGACACCGGTGGCCACGGCCAGGCCGGCGAAGCCGCAGGCCGTCAGCAGCAGTGAGGCGAGCAGCACGCGCATCGGCTCGACGCGCGAGAACAGGAACGACTGCACCAGGCGCGCCGCCGTCAGGCCGGCCAGCATGGCTGTGAGAGCCAGGCGGCCGTCGGTGATGCCGATGCCCAGCGAGTCGAGGTACATCAGCGACCAGTTGTTGGTGATGCCCTCGACGCCGCTCTGGAAGAACAGCAGCAGGGCCACGACGAGCATGATGGGGTGGGTGATGATTTTGCCGGCCTCGCGCAGGGGGAAGCCCTGGGGCTGCTTGGCGCCCGGGAAGCGGGTGACGGCGCAGAACACGATTCCGAGGGCCAGGACGGCGCTGATGCCCGTGAGGACGGTGTTGTAGTCGTAACTGCGCGAGAGCCATGCCAGCAGCAGGGGGATTGCCAGGGCGCCGATTCCGTAGAACACGCCCAGGAGGCTCAGGCGCGAGGCGCGGCGGGCGCCTTCGTAGATTTCGGTCACCATGGCGTTGGTCTCGCCGTTGAGGGCGCCGCCGCCCAGGCCGATGGCGAATATAGCCCAGCGCAGCATGGCGGCGTCGCGGCCCAGGGCCACGGCCAGCAGGGCGGCGTCGACCAGCAGGCAGCAGGTCACCAGCACGGGTTTGTGGCCGAAGCGGTCGACGATGGGGCCGAACAGCAGCGAGCCGGCCAGCAGACCGGCGGGCAGCAGGGTGGTGAGGCCTGTGGCGTCGGCCTCGCTCAGCGACAGGGCCTCGCAGAGTTCGGGCAGCACGGCTCCGAGGGTAATCATCGAGACGCCGAAGAAGCATATTCCGATGCAGGCGGCTACGAACACGGCCGTGCGGTTGTATTTTGTGGTTTCAGTCATTGCGGGCGGGTATTTTACGGTTTTTTACGGACGGTTGAAGGCGATGAAGGCGGCGCCGGCCATCATGGCGTTGAAGTCGGCGCGCGAGGGGATGAATTTTACCTGGGTCATGGCCACGGGCTGGGCCCATTTTTCGGCTTCGCGGCGGATGTCGTCGATGAAGCGGGCAGCCGGGCCGAAGACTCCTCCGCCCCAGACAATCAGTTCGGGATTGAAGAGCGACACCATGTTTGCGGCGCCCATGCCCCACATTTCGATGGCGCGTGCCACCACGGCGCGTGCCACGGGGTCGCCGCTGTCCCAGGCGTCGAATACGTCGTGCGAGGTGACGCGGTCCAGCCCGCGGGTGTTGCCCAGGGAGTCGCGGCCGGCGGCGGCCAGCATGTCGCGGGCGCGGGCGCCGATGCCGTTGCCCGAGGCATAGTATTCGAAACAGCCCACTGGGTCGTAATCGTGGTCGTATGGCGGGCGCAGGGCCATCCATCCGGCGGCGCCGGCAATGTCGCCCAGGCCGTGGAGCACGTTGCCGTCGACCTTGATTCCCAGGCCGATGCCCGTGCCTACGGCCACGAACACGGCGTCGCGGCAGCCGGCGGCGGCGCCCAGCCAGGTCTCGCCGTAGATGCTGCAGCTGCGGTCGTTGTCGACCGAGACATACATTCCGGGGAAGGCGTCGGTCAGCAACCGGCGCAGGGGGTAGCGTTCCCAGCCGGGGATATTGGGCGCCCATACGCTGCCGTCGGTGCGGTAGACGATTCCGGGCACGCAGACGCCCAGGCCGCTCACCTCGATGCCGCGCCCTACGGCGCGTGTCAGCAGTTCGCGGGTTATATCAAGTGCGAGTGCTCCGACAGCCTCGCCGGTACGGCCATCCAGCAGGCGGCGGTGGGTATCGATTACCACGCCGTCGGGGCGGTACAGCGCCCCCTGGATTTTCGTACCGCCTATATCAAGTGCAATAGCCGCCATGATAGTTGTGTAGTGGTTTTAGATTTAAGGTACGGAATTATCCGACGCAAAGTTAGCAATTTCCGCGGCTTGCACAAAAATAATTTGGATTTTTCGGGCGGCACGCCCCCGGATTCTTGGCGGGTTGACGCGAAAGCCCTATCTTTGCAATCGAATTCCTCAAAACCCCATGCAGCAATGAACATAGCAATCGTCGGAACCGGATATGTGGGCCTCGTCACCGGGGCCTGTTTCTCGCAGATGGGCATCGATGTCACCTGTGTCGACGTCGACAGCGCCAAAATCGAACGCATAGCCCGCGGCGAGATTCCAATCTACGAACCCGGCCTCGACGAACTGGTGCGCAAGAACATCGCCGCCGGCCGCCTGCACTTCACCACAGACCTGGCCGAGTGTCTCGACTCGGTGGAGGTGGTCTTCTCGGCCGTGGGCACGCCGCCCGACGACGACGGTTCGGCCGACCTGCGCCACGTCATGGAGGTGGCCCGCACCTTCGGGCGCCACATCTCGCGCTACACCCTGCTGGTCACCAAATCCACCGTCCCCGTGGGCACCGCCGCCGCCATCAAGGCCGAGGTGCGCCGACAGTTGCAGGAACGCGGCGCCGACATCCCCTTCGACGTGGCCTCCAACCCCGAATTCCTCAAGGAGGGCGCCGCCATCAAGGATTTCATGCACCCCGACCGCGTGGTCGTTGGTACCGACAGCGAACGTGCCCGCAAACTCCTCACGCGCCTCTACAAGCCTTTCATGATTGTCTCCCAGCGCATGATTTTCACCGACATACCCTCGGCCGAGATGATCAAGTATGCCGCCAATTCCATGCTGGCCACCCGAATCTCGTTCATGAACGACATCGCCAACCTCTGCGAACTCGTCGGCGCCGACGTCAACATGGTGCGCCGCGGCATCGGTTCGGACACGCGCATCGGCAAGAAATTCCTCTATCCTGGCTGCGGCTACGGCGGCTCGTGCTTCCCCAAGGACGTCAAGGCCCTCGTTAAGACCGCCGAACAGCACGGCTATCCCATGTCGGTTCTGCGTGCCGTAGACGCCGTCAACGAGCGCCAGAAGGGCATCCTGGTCGACAAACTCCTGGCCCACTGCGGCGGTGACGTCGCCGGCAGGACCGTCGCCCTCTGGGGCCTGGCTTTCAAGCCCGAGACCGACGATATGCGCGAGGCGCCGTCGCTGGTGGTGATGCGGCGCCTGCTGGACCTCGGCGCGCGCCTGCGCGTCTACGACCCCGTGGCTATGACCGAGTGCCGCCGCCGCATGGGCGACGCCGTGGAGTATGGCACCGACATGTACGACGCGGCCGCCGGGGCCGATGCCCTGATGCTGCTGACGGAGTGGAACGAATTCCGCATGCCCTCGTGGAACGTGCTTCAGCGCGTGATGAACGCGCCCCTGATTATCGACGGCCGCAACATCTACGACCCCGAGGAAGTCGCCGACCACGGCTTCACATATTATAAAATAGGATAAGCGCCGGGACAGCGGGCGGTCCCCCACCCGCGGGTAGCCGTAGCGGGGGAAATTGCGCATTTGAATCAACCACCCGAGACGGGATGATTTAACAAGATTTAACAAATGGGGGGGTAATCTTATACATTTTTAGTAACTTTGCGTCGCAATCCTATACTTCCGGCGCAAGTTATGATTAGACTCAGAATCAAGGAGATACTCGATGCCAATGGGGTGACTCAGCGCGAGTTGGCAAAGTCGCTCGGCGTTTCGGCCGTCACGGTCAACGCCTGGGCTGTCGGCCGCCGGCTCCCCTCGCTCGAGATTCTGGACCGCATCGCCACTTCGCTGGGAATATCGATAAAGGAATTTTTTGCCGACGAGCAGGATGTGACGCTGACGGCCCGCTTCGGCGACCGAACGTTCAACCTCACTCCGCAGTTGCTGGCCCGTGCGGCGGCAATCAACGCCAACCAGATACTGTGAAAAAACTATGAAACCAATCTCCTCTGCCGTCACCTGTTTCCTTCTCCGCCGGTCCAGCCACCGGACTGTTTTTCAACCCCACACGCAAATCCTATGTCAGTCAACATCCGACACCAGAAACGGATGATAAAAAGACAGAAAGCCATAAAAACAGAAAACCGAATCAACATTATAAACCAATACACTTTCTCTATGAAAAAATTTCTACTTATTCTATTTGCGCTGCTCGGCTTTACCGCAGCCAGAGCAGACATGGCCGTAATTAAACCGGCTGCATTGACATATAGC
>CAJJOO010000129.1 GCA_905193395.1 uncultured Porphyromonadaceae bacterium | reverse complement strand
GCGGGGACCGCGACCTTCGCGACGCTCGCCGCCTTCACGACGGGGACCGCGGCCTTCACGGCGTTCGCCACCTTCGCGGCGGGGTCCGCGTTCGCGGCGCTGAGGTTCAACCCAGCCTTCGGGTTTCTCCTTCAGGGCGCGCATCGACAGACGGTATTTACCGGTCTTCTTGTCTATTTCAATCAGTTTCACATCCACTTCGTCGCCTTCTTTCAGGCCGGAAGCCTCCATGTCGGGAAGACGTTCCCAGGCGATTTCGCTGATGTGGAGCAGACCGTCGCGGTTGGGCATGAATTCCACAAACGCACCGAAGTCCATAATCGAACGGACGGTACCGTGGTAAACCTTGCCTTCCTCGGGCATGGCAACGATGGCGTTGATGAGTTCCAAAGCCTTGTCGATGGCATCCTTGTTGGGAGCGGCAACCTCGATGTAGCCGCCTTCGGGGATTTCGTCGATGGATACGGTGGCGCCGGATGCCTCCTGGATACCCTGGATGATCTTTCCGCCCGGGCCGATGACGGCACCGATGAGTTCCTTGGGAATGAGCATGGTGACGATGCGGGGCACGTGGGGCTTGTAGTCCTCGCGGGGGGCGGGAATGGCCTCGTTGATGATGCCCAGGATGTGCAGACGGCCTTCACGGGCCTGCAGCAGGGCTCTCTCAAGGATTTCGTAACTCAGACCGTCGCACTTAATATCCATCTGGGTGGCGGTGATACCGTCCTTGGTACCGGTCACCTTGAAGTCCATGTCGCCCAGGTGGTCCTCGTCGCCGAGGATATCGCTCAGGATAGCATATTTGCTGCCGTCGCTGATAAGACCCATGGCGATGCCGGCGACGGGTTTCTTGATCTTGACACCTGCGTCAAGCAGTGCCAGGGTGCCGGCGCAGACAGTGGCCATCGACGACGAACCGTTCGATTCCAGGATATCGCTCACAATGCGGCATACGTAGGGGAAATCGTCCGGGAACATGCGTTTGAGGGCACGGTGTGCCAGGTTGCCGTGGCCGATTTCGCGGCGGCCGACGCCGCGCTGCGGACGGGCCTCGCCTGTCGAGAAGGGAGGGAAGTTATAGTGGAGCAGGAAACGCTCGCGGCCCTGGTTCAGCACATCGTCGAGAATCTTCTCGTCCAGTTTGGTGCCGAGGGTGACGGTGGCCAGCGCCTGGGTCTCGCCGCGGGTGAACACTGCCGATCCGTGGGGGCCGGGAACATAGTCGGTCTCGACCCAGATGGGGCGGATTTCGGTGGTCTTGCGGCCGTCCAGACGGACGCCTTCGTCCAGCACGCAGCGGCGCATAGCCTCTTTCTCCACGTCGTGATAGTAGCGCTTAACCAGGGGTTCCTTCTCCTCGCGCTCTTCTTCGGGCAGCGAGTCGATGTATTCCTGGCAGATGGCATCAAATGAATCCTGACGCCAGTGCTTGTCGGCGCTGCCGGTCTTGGCGATGGCATAGGCCTTGTCATAGCATTTTGCGTGAACGTCGGCACGCAGGTCCTCGTCGTTCACTTCGTGGCAGTACTCGCGCTTGATGGTGGCACCGGCTTCTTTTTCCAGTTCCATCACAGCCTTGCACTGCTCCTTGATGGCTTCGTGAGCGGTCTTGAGCGCTTCCAGAAGGTCGGTTTCCGAAACTTCGTTCATTTCGCCCTCGACCATCATGATATTGTCGTAGGTGGCGCCTACCATCAGTTCCATGTCGGCTTTCTCAAGTTGTTCAAACGTGGGGTCGATTACAAACTTGCCGTCGATGCGGGCCACGCGCACTTCGCTGATGGGGCCGTTGAAGGGGATGTCGCTCACGGCAAGGGCAGCCGAGGCGGCCAGACCGGCCAGCGCGTCGGGCATTTCTACGCCGTCGGCCGAGAACATGATGATGTTCACGAACGTGTCGGCATGGTAGTTGTCCGGGAACAGCGGGCGCAGCACGCGGTCCACCAGGCGCGAGGTGAGGATTTCATAGTCGCTTGCGCGGCCTTCGCGTTTGAGGAAGCCGCCGGGGAAACGACCGTTCGACGAGAATTTTTCTTTGTACTCTACAGTCAGGGGCATGAAGTCAACACCCTCGCCGGCCTCCTTGGCCGATACCACTGTTGCCAGCAGCATTGTGTTGCCCATGCGCAGTTCTACCGCTCCATCGGCTTGCTTGGCCAGTTTGCCTGTCTCCAGGGTAATGGTACGGCCATCAGGCAGCGCGATGGTTTTTTTGATTGGATTCATAAAGTTGCTTATCTTTTATTTTGTATCTTCGTGATAATTCGCGCAAAGATACAAAATTCCCCCGACACCGCCAAATTTAACTGTAACAGCCATTTCCAAGCCACCGGGCAAACGGCTTTATTCCGGGCCGAATGGCGGTGTTAACGATTGAGTGCGAAGTATTTCCACAGCGGGGCTGCCATCAGCGACTGCTTCATCTCGTCGGAGAGGAGCATCACTTTCACCTCGTCGGCCGGCAGCAGACGGACGGCGATATCCTCAGTCTCGTCAAGATGCTGCTTCGACATCGGCTCGACATCCGTGGCCAGAAACGTATAGGTGAGATTGTTCATCGACCCCGGATTGGCCGACAGAACGGTGTACAACTGCCACTCGCCGCCCCCGAAGCCGGTCTCCTCGAGCAGTTCGCGCCGTGCGGCTTGCAACGGCTCCTCGCCCTTTTCCGCGACACCCGCCACCAGTTCCGTGAACACATCGCCCAGGCCATGGCGGTATTGCTCAACCATCACAAAGCGACCGTCCGTCGTGACTGCAATGATATTGACCCATGTCGGATACTCCAGCACATAATACTCGGGATGGACAACGCCGTTGGGCAATTCCACCTTATCTACCCTCGCCGTGAGCCACGGCCGCCGGATCAGATAACGGCTTTCAAGAATTTTCCACTTTTCGATTCTCATAGTCAAATAACAACCAATAATCAATATCTTGCCACAAAATTAACAAAATCCTCTCAATAAAGTCGAAAACCAATTTCACCTACTCTTATACGATTGCTCTCGGCAATATAAAAATATAGATAAATCGCTGTGCTC
This sequence comes from uncultured Porphyromonadaceae bacterium, assembly GCA_905193395.1. GTDB lineage: Bacteria > Bacteroidota > Bacteroidia > Bacteroidales > Muribaculaceae > CAG-873. Next base: position 2,220 of record CAJJOO010000129.1, on the reverse strand, counting down.
CCGGCAGCAGGAGGATTAGATAAGCAACAGGCTGTGCTGCAATAATTAATTACAACACAGCCTGTTCGTAAATGAACGCAATCAGATTGAGGGAATTATACGAATTATAAAATTTATAAGATTTATAAACGTCGCCTCGGTGCTGATTTACCACTTGACGGGGTCGGGGAGGAGGGTGCCGTCGGAGGCATCGGAGGCGGTAAAGGTGTCGCCGCGGTACTGCAAGCAGAGCATCACCAGGGGTTCGGCGCCGTTGTTGCGCACGCTGCGGCGTCCCTCCGGGGCTACGCGGACCACAGTGCCTTCGCCGACGGGAAAGACATCGCCGTCGACCTGAATCTCGCCTTTGCCTTTGAGAAAGAAGTAGAGTTCTTCGTGGTTCTTATGGGTGTGCAGGAAGCCTGTCTCCTGGCCCGGGACGAAGACCTGGAACGAAAATTCGCCGCCCGTGGCGCCTACGGCCTGTCCGCCGAACACTTTTCCGGGGATTTTGACGTCCGGACCGAGTTGGAGTACGTAATCCTTGATGTCGGCGAGGGGGCCGAAGTCTGCCGCGCTGAAATTCGCGCCTTTTTCAATTGTCTTAATCTCTTTCATATCGTCTATGTGTTTGTTGTGTTAATCTGCTGCAAAGTTACGACACGATTATCGCTATGTCAAGAAGTTACATTTTAGTCCCATAGTAACCTTTTTCTCGGTTTTGCTGATTATCAGCGAGAAAAAATTCACGGATTCTGCATTTTTCGCCACTATCGGCATGCTGAAGCAGTATATCAAAACAAATTACTAACTTTGCAATTGAAAGTAAGTAATCCGGAATATGAGGAAGAAAGAGGAAACCGGCGCAATAATTGAAATGTGCCCCGTGAGAAATGTCATTGCCCGCTTCGGGAACAAGTGGGCCCTGCTCACCGTGCTGATTATCGGCAATGAGGGCGTGGTGAGGTTCAACGAACTCAACCGGCTGATTCCGGATGTCTCGTCGCGTGTGCTGTCATCGACCCTCCGCACGCTGGAGGCCGACGGATTCATTGACCGTAAAGTTTATGCCGTGGTGCCCCCGAAGGTTGAATACCGGCTCACGGAACTGGGCGAATCGCTGCTGCCGCTCATCCGCCAACTGACGGAATGGGCGCAGACCAACATGGCGAAAATAATGGACCACCGCCGCCAGGCAGCCGAAAGATAAAGCAGTTGGTTATGTCAGCGAAAAAGAACAAACGGCTGAATTATAGCAAGGAAGCGACCGGGACAAATTTTGTCTCCAAGATTGTGGAGGAGTTTTTCCACTGGGGATGGGTCCAGAATCCACAGCAAAACGACGATGGAATCGACGGAATAATCTGGGTGCGCGATAATTTGGGCCGTGACCTCGGCGCCCGGATACAAGTACAGATTAAATCCGGACCGAAATATTTTAAAGGCTTCGACGCACAGGGCCGGCTGAAGATCCAGCCATATTCGCCAAAGAAAATTCTTCGCGACCACCTTAATAATTATGCGCAACAGTTAGAGCCTGTGATTCTCGTCTTCGTCACCAGCGAATGGGACGGAAAAACAGACATGTACCGCCCCTGGGCATGGTGGGTGAGAGTGGATGATTATGATTACGACGATTCGTCTTACATCTATATCGACCACCGGCAACGCTTCGGGGAACATTCCAAAAAAGACCTGTTCGGTCTGGTGAGCAAAACGCTGAAATGGACCGAATATCCGACCATCCGCGCAACGGCCGAGGATTACCGGCTGTTCAACTCGACCGCCGACTTAAAGGCGCAGGCCAAAGCAGTCTACGACAAACTGAGGAATCAGGAAGTGTATTGCCCGGCCCTGAAGGGCAACAGAATTGTATTCAACCGCATCGGATGGCACCATATCCGCAACGGACAACGCGGGCACGGAAGAATCCGCACGTCGTTCGGACTGATGTCCGTGGTGCCGGAGATCATATCTACGGCCGACCGATGGGTCCTCGCCTCCAAATCACAACATTCCAACAGAAACCATGTCTTCTATACACTCCGTGCCGTGGTGAAGATGAAGAAAGAGACTTATAAAGTGCAGGTAATTGTCCGGAAGCAGACGAACATGGCCGGGACGGACAAATATGTGTTTTACAGTGTCCACATACTGAACAAATAAAAGAGGGCAAGAACAGAAGCCATGTTTTACGACACTTTCGGGCGGTCGAACCCGCGTTAATTAAAACGCAAAAAA
>CAJJOO010000128.1 GCA_905193395.1 uncultured Porphyromonadaceae bacterium | reverse complement strand
TTCAATCAGTCGGGGATCGTCGGCGGGGATTTCTGGCATGGATAGTCAATTACCTTGCAAAGTTAAGCAAAAAATCGAATTTAGCAATAGTGCCGCCCGCAAATTTCCGACTATAACCGGGCATTAAGGCAGCAGTTTCTGCACAATCATGACGTCTTCGTAGGTGTTTCCGCGCCTTATCCAGGAGCGCAGGCGCCCGGCGGAGCGGAATCCGGCATTGGCGAAAAGGGCGCGCGAAGCCGTGTTCCCGGCTGCAAATCTTCGACACCGGCCAGCGCGGCGCTGCCATAGCCCAGCCGCCGCTTCGACGGAGCGATGTAGATACCTACTCCGGCATGCCGGTTGCAGGCATCGACCGTGAATAGGTCCATGCAACCCACTTTCTCGCCGCTTGCGGCGTCGGTCACAATCAGGCGTGCCTCGCCGCTGTGCAGGGGATCCGGATTGTAGTTCTGCACATATTCCCATACTTTGAAGCGCGATATCGGGGCCGGCGCGGCTTCCGGGCCGTCGTTCTCCCAGGCGTAAATGGAATCTACATCGTCGGGTTCTGGTGCCCGCAGTCTTATCTCAACTTTTTGTGGCATGGTGTGAAAGCATTTTTATTCGTATGGGCGACGGTCGAGAATCGAGCGGCCGAGCGTAAGTTCGTCTGTATATTCCAGTTCGTTGCCGACGGCCACGCCGCGAGCCAGGCGGGTCACGGCCACCTGCGGGGCCTCGGCACGCAGCCGCCGATAGATGTAATAACCCGTGGTGTCGCCTTCCATTGTTGGGCTGAGGGCCAGAATCACTTCGGCCACATCGCCGGCGGCCGCACGCTCAACCAGCGAAGTGATTTCCAGTTCCTGGGGACCGATGCCGTCGATAGGCGAAATAAGGCCGCCCAGGACATGGTAGAGACCGTTGTAGCGGGCGGTGCGTTCGACGCACATCACATCGCGGACATTTTCAACAACGCATACGGTAGAGCGGTCGCGGCGGCTGTCGGAACATACGGGGCACACCTCGCTCTCGCTGATATTGTGGCAGACCCTGCAATATGTGATGCCCTGCCGCAGGTCGGTTATCGCGCGCCCCAGGGCCACGGCCTCGCCCTCGGGACGACGCAGCAGGTGCAGTGCCAGCCTCAGGGCCGTCTTGCGGCCGATTCCGGGAAGGCGCGACAGTTCCGTCACGGCGTTCTCCAGCAGGGTGGATTGAAATTCCTGTTCCATATTCTTTTAATCGTCGTTTTGAGGCACGGGGATGCGGCCCAGCCGCATGCGCGCCCCGTTATAGGGGAAGAAAAGCGACAGCAGATCGCCCTCGAAGTTAAGGCCCGTGCCGCGGTCCAGAAGGCGTCCGTCGGCGTCAATCCATTCCATGACGTACGAGGCATCGTAGATTCCGCGGCTGAAACGGCCCTTGATGTCGAGGGACTGCCAGTTCCCGTTTTCGGCTCCGGAGATGTAAATGATAACAAATTCGCCGTCGCCGGCGTTTGCCGTCGCCAGCACATAGTTGCCTCCGACACGGGCCTTCTTGGGCTCGGTGTCGCTGTCGAACAGTTGCCACAGGCCTTCGCGCGGGTCGTGTGAGGCACGCAGGTGGTCGTAGAGTTGGCGCTCACTTTCAAAAGGCGCGCGGCGTCGCGGCGGCATGAAGCGTCCGCGCAGGTCGTTGCGCACCGGGCGTGCGTCGGTGTCGGCCGAGGCCGTAATCCTCACCGGGCCGTCGGCGGGAAAAGGAACCACGGCGCTTCCGTCGGCGCGTGTGTTGCCCCATTCCAGGATGCAGCCGCCGGGTCCGGCTGACAGTCTCAGGGAATATCCGTCGTTGTGGAAGGCACGGTTCACGATTATTATGTCTTCACGGTCTATGGTCTCGGTGTTGCCGCAGCGATGGCCGATTGTCACGCTTGCCTCCGGGTCCCAGCCTTCGGGCAGGTCGCGCTCGCAGGTGCGTACGCGGGCGAAACAGCGCAGGCTGTCGCCCGGCTGCTGCCATTCGAGTGAAAAGCCGTGGTCGGCCTTTTCCGGCAGCGCCACACGCAGGTGGTAGACCAGATATTCGGCCGCGCCTGATGTGACGGTGTCCGAAAGTACCTCGGGTGTCGCCGTGGCCTGCCGGAAAACGGCCGAAAGAAGTATGGCGGCTGTCAGTAACCTCATAGTCCGGCAAGTTGCGCCACCCGTTCGGCAAATTCGTCGGAAGGCATGTCGAATGGCAGATAATGGAGTCTGAAACCGCGGCGTTCCATTCCGCGGAACCAGGTCATCTGGCGTTTGGCAAACTGGTGGATGGCGGTTTCGAGGCCGTGGAACATTTCGTCGCGCGAGGAGCGGCCCAGCAGATACTCGGTCACGAATTTGTATTCCAGGCCGTAATAAATCAGGTCGTCGGGAGCGATGCCACTGTCCAGAAGGCGTTTCACCTCGTCTATCATTCCGTTTTCGAGCCTTTGTTTCAGGCGAAGCGTGATACGCTGCCGGCGCAGGTCGCGCGGGATATCAACGCACACGGCCACGGCGCCTTCGACAGGGTGGGGGACGGCGTTGACGGCCAGGTCGGGATGCGAGGCGTAATATTTTTCGATTTCAATGGCGCGGATGGCGCGGGCAGGCGTGTCGACGTCGGTGGTATTGTGCAGGCGTTTCATGCCCGCGAGGATGGCGGTGAGTTCCGTGAGACTTTTTCCGCGCAGGGATTCGCGCAGAGCCTCGTCGGGAGGCACCATCGGCAGCCGGAGGCCATTCATCAGTCCTTCCGTGCCACCGGCCACAATGGGCAGGCGGCCGCGGCCGCGGATATCGTCTATGGCGGCGTTGGCGTCGCGGAGATATTCAAAAAGGTTGTACTTGTATCCGGCGGGGACGATGTCGAGCATATGTACGGGCACGTCGCCGTATTCCTCGATGTCCTTGCCTGTACCGATGTCCATTCCGCGATAAACCTGGCGCGAGTCGGCGCTGACAATTTCGCCTCCCGTGCGCCGGGCCGCGGCCACGGCCAGCCGGGTCTTGCCCGAAGCCGTGGGTCCGGTAATCACCAGCAGCGGACAACTCATGTATTGCTGCCGGTTAGGCGCCTCCACAGGCGGCGGGTGCGATAGAAAGGACGGTCTTCGTTGTTGCTGGCCACATCGAGCCATACGGGATCTTCGTAGTCCACCGCCCAGTCGCGGAAATCGCGGAGACGGAACGTTGGACGATAATGCTTGATGGGGTAGAGGCGTTTGCCCTCGCGGCTGTAAGTTTTCCAGGCCATGGTGACGGTGAAGATGCGGTACACTTCGTCGCACATGTCGGCGGACAGGCGCGAGCGGCGCATCAGTCGGTCAATCTCGTCGAGCGAGGTCCATTTCCCTTCGAGGACGCCTGTGGAATCGTTGTCTACGAAGGCTGCGTAGTGTATCACCTCGGCCGACATGTTGAAGGCCTTGTTGGAATATAGATAGCGTAATTTCGCGTCATCGAGTCCGGAAATCTTGACAAAGAGTTTTTTCGCCTCCTCGGGCGAAAGGAAAGTCCTCACATCGACATCGGCCGTGGCGGGAGTGTCGTATCGGTGGTGTTCGTCCTCGTGCAGCAGCAGGCTGTCGTCGTGGACAATCAGGTAGCGGACCACCGAGCCGACGTTTGAATCCGGCTCGGTCATGGGGCCGACCATGTGGGTCATGTTGGTATATCGCATCCACATCAGAACGCAGGACAACAACACGATGACCGCCGGCATTATGTTGAAGAAGAAATGGTCGGGCGTATTGAAGTTGATGTTGATGTAGAAGGCAAAATAGTACCACCACTGAACGGCTGCCATTCCGAGGCTCATCATCAGCACGATCTGCATCTGATAGCGTGTCTCGGACTCGAAAACGCGCGAAACCACCGAGGTGCCGGGGGCATACCCGTTGCGGGCGCGACATTCGGCGCAGAAACGCGAGTTCTGTCCCGCGACAAGTTTCCACATAGTAACAATAGCCATCACGGGAGCCAGGATGAGGCAGGTGATGAATGGAATGGCATCATTGGTGGCCTTGAACCACGGAAGATGCCGCAGCAGATTGAAGTGGACCACAACCACGCAGATTTCCATTATCAGGGCGGTATAGAACAGTACCTGGACAGTGGTACGGAGCAGCATTACGCAGCCGGGATGTCCGTTGGTGGAGGTGCGACGCGAGTAGACAAGCAGAATATAGGACAGCAGCAGCACAGGGAGGGCCATCCAGTGCTTGTCAACTACAAACGCGAGGTTGAATACAATGGCGTAGGCCAGCATGCATATCGTCCATGAGAACCACAGACTGAACAGCAGGCGGTGAGTGGCGTCTAGGTTTTTACGAGGCATGACGGAGGGGTATTAAAGGTTTTTGTCAAGCCAGCGGAGCATGTTGGCGTATACCACCGACCGGGCGTTGCAGCCGTTGATGGAATGGTTCATGTTGGGGAACACGAGCATGTCGCAGAGGATGCCGGCGCTCTGGAGCCGCGAAACGAATTCGAGCGTGTTGGCGGGATGCACATTGTCGTCGGCCGTGCCATACATCATCAGCAGGGGGCATTGCAGACGGTGGGCCGTGGTGAGCGGAGCCGACTGCCGGTAGCCGTCCTCGTTCTGTGCCGGCGTGAGCATGTAGCGTTCGGCATAAACGGAGTCGTAGAAGCGCCAGTCGGTCACGGGGGCGACGGCCACGGCGGCTTTGTAGGGGTTGTCGAGGGCTGTGGCGCACATCAGTGCCTCATAGCCTCCGTAGCTCCAGCCGAAAATCGCGATGCGCGAGGCATCGGCATAGGGCAGCGAGGCGGCGTGACGCGCTGCGGCCAGTTGGTCGATTGTTTCGTAATATCCCAGACGCTTGTAGACAATGTCGCAGAATTTGCGGCCGCGTCCGCCGGTACCACGTCCGTCGACACATACCACCACGTATCCCTTGGCGGCAAAGGCGTCCATCCAGTCCAGTTGCCAGCGGTGCAGCACTTCCTGCGACTGCGGGCCGCTGTACTGGTACATCACCACGGGATAGCGCTTTGATGGGTTGAAATCGCGTGGCTTGATGATGAAGCCGTTCAGCGTATTGCCGTCGGAGTTCATGGTGAAGAATTCACGCGGTGCCACAAGTCCCTTGGCCTGCGAGGCAAAGGGTCTGGCCGGCAGCCCGACGCTGTTCGAGTTCTCGGACGCGCAGGGCGAGGCGCGTCTTGCCGTGGGCTTTGGCGACGGCACGGGCGCCTACATGGCCTGCGACCGCGTGACGGGCGAAACGCTCTGGCGGGCGCAGACGCTGGGC
>CAJJOO010000127.1 GCA_905193395.1 uncultured Porphyromonadaceae bacterium | reverse complement strand
AGTTCTCCATCATGTTCATCACGCGGGTGAAATAGAGCGACACCAGGCCCGAGGCGATGCCCAGCAGTATCACCGGCGGAACCTTGGCGATATAGAAATCATCGCTCTGCACAAAGAAGAATTCAAACGAGAAACCTGTGTACATATAGGCGATTGTGGCGCTGGTAATCGAAGCGATGAGCAGCGGCATCACCGACACGGTCGTCAGGTCCAGCATCAGCACTTCCAGCGTGAACAGCATGCCCGCAATCGGGGCCTTGAAAATGCCGGCGATACCGGCCGCCGCACCGCAGCCCACCAGTATCATCAGTATTCGCGGCGACATGCGGAACATCGAACCGAGATTCGACCCGATTGCCGCCCCCGAATACACAATAGGGCCTTCGGCTCCGACCGATCCGCCGAAGCCGATGGTTACCGAACTCGCTATCAGAGACGAATACGTGGCATGGCGTTTCAGACGCGATTTGTTCTGCGAAATCGACCACAGCACGCGCGTCACGCCGTGCGAGATATTGTCCTTAACAACATAGCGCACATATAGCGCCGTTATCAGCACGCCGAGCGTCGGCAGCAGGATGTAGAGGTAGTTGCCCGAAGCGATATCCACATGCGCCGTCAGCGTGGTGGATATAAGATGTATCAGATATTTCAGCAACTGGGCCGCCAGGCCGGCCAGCACGCCGGTGACAAGAGCCAGGAACATCAGAAACGTCCGCTCGCCTATGTGCTTCTCGCGCCATGCCAGGAAGCGCATGAACGCGTCGTTCAGCCTGTTGTTATGGATATATTTCTGTGTCATTTTCCTTTTTTACCTAAAAAACCTTCTGCGGCTTACATGCCGCGGCCTGTCAGAACCGTGTGGACCGTGTGGAGCAATATCTTGGCATCGACGCCGAACGACACGTTGTCGAGATACAGCAGATCGTAGCGCAGCCTTTCGACCATCTCGTCGACCGACATGGCATAGCCGTAGCGCACCATGCCCCACGACGTTATGCCGGGACGCACCTGGTGGATAAGGCTGTATTGCGGCACACGCGCGGCTATACGGCGCACGAAATACTCGCGCTCCGGGCGCGGCCCCACAATGGACATCTCGCCTTTCAGCACGTTCCAGAACTGGGGCAGTTCGTCAATCCTGTATTTGCGCATCACGCGGCCGAAGGGTGTCACACGGGGGTCTGAGGCGCTGGAAAGTGCGGGTCCGGAGGCCTCGGCATCGGTACGCATGGTGCGGAACTTGATGATTTTAAACAATTTCTTGTGGTAACCCACCCTTTCCTGCCGGTAAAAGACAGGCCCGGGAGAATCGCGCTTCACCAGCACGGCCACGACAGCAAACACCGGAGCCAGGGCAACCAGCGCCAGAACTGAAAGAACAACGTCGCCGGCACGCTTTAAATTTCGCGTCGCCTCGGGGATGTTCGCCCGTGATATATTCACCAGGGGCTCGTTCACAACCGAATTGATTTTTCGTCCCACGGCCACGGCCTGGGACAGGCCCACGCTGATATATACGTCGGCCTCACTGCGGAACAGCCGCGTAATCATATCGTTGTCGGCCAGAATCTTCTCGCTGTCCGAGGCTATGATTATGGCCTGGGGATTGCAGGCGGCAAGTGCCTCGTCAAGCCGCTCCGGAGTGTAGGACTTCAGTCCGCCGTCCGACGCTTGCACACCGTCGGTAACTATACGTGCGACAGGCCGGAACTCATGGCGTTCGCCGCGCGAGAGACGCTCGGCCAGCGCACGTGTATCGGCCTCGGGACCAAGCAGCAGGGCATCGTATAGGCCTCCTGCCTCGCGGCTGCGCTGCGAATGTATGCCGGTTATGACCAGGCGTCCCACTAATGTAGGCAACAGCAGCAACAGCCATAGAATCAGCATTATCTCGTAGTTGTACAGGCGTTCGGGCACATTGTCGTTCACCAGAGTGGTAAAGAATATCAGCAACGTGCCGGCAAGCGACACCAAAGCAGTGTTGCCTATTTCCTCGATGCGCGACTTGTCCATCACGCGGTTGTAGAAGCCCGACAGCCAGTACAGCCCCAGCATCATGAGGGGATTGACTATCTGACCCAGCAGGATATAGGGGTCGGTGGTGAGCAGCGTCCATAGCGAACGCATCTCGTGCCCCTCGGGCAGCGAAAAATAGCGGATAACGTCAAACAGCAGCCACGCCACGTTGATCGTAACGTAGTCGCTGAGCACAAATTGCAGGCGAATCCGCTTCTCTACCGTCATTTCCTCAATATTTTGAACAGCCCACCGGCAGAAATTTTTATCACGGTCGAGGCCTTGGCGGCAGGCGGCTCGTCGCGGCGGGATTCACACACGTAATCGACGCTATCCTTGATTCCGTCGGATATGCTTGCGAAATCGCGTGGAGTCGGCTCGCCGCTGATATTGGCCGAAGTCGACACCACCGGTCCGCCCATCGCGCGGCACAGGGCCGCGGAAAATTCTTCGCGGGTGAGTCTCACGCCTATCGAGCCATCCTCGGCCTTGAGTTCGGGAGCCACGTCGCGGCCGCCGTCATAAACTATCGTGACCGGTTCCACGGCCGCCTCAATCAACTGACAGGCCACATCGGGAACATCGTCGACGGTGCGTTCGAGCATAGCCTCCGAGTCGACAAGGGTTATCAGCGCCTTGGCGTCCGAGCGGCGTTTGATTTCAAACACACGCTTCACGGCCTCGCTGTTGCGGGCATCACATCCCAGTCCCCATACCGTGTCGGTGGGATAGAGTATCACGCCTCCGCGACGCATCGTGGCCACGGCACGCGCTATGTCTTCGGCATATTGTGGATTCATAATTTCGGTTTTGGCACAGTGGCCTGGAAATCTTTCAGATAAAGCGGGGTGGAATAGGCAGTGTCAATAAACTGCCGGCGGGCGAAATCGCGCTCGGCCAGGGCAATCATGTCAACGGCCAGAGGCACCACGTCTGGCACATGGACGGCGCCCCGGGGTTCGAGGAACTGCCGTGCCTTCTCGCTTCCGTCGCCGAAAAACAGCACCGGGCGTCCGGTGGAGGTCAATTCGGAATATGAATTTTCATCCAGAATCATCGGGCCGGGAACAGAGAGTTCAGACAGTCCGAAATCGTAGGCCGCGGTGAACACCTCCATGCGGCGGGCGTCGATCATCGGAATCAGGATGCTTTCAGGGTCAACGTCGTCGGTCGAGAACATTACGCGCGATGCCATCAGTTCGAGGGTCCTGACGCCAATCAGGGGCACCTGAAGGCCGTAGGCCAGGCCCTTGGCCTCGCTCAGGCCGATACGGAGGCCGGTGTAACTGCCCGGTCCGAGACTCACGGCAACGGCATCGAGTTTCAGTTCCTTATCGGCCGCGAAATCAAGACAATGCTTAATAAACCCGCTGAGCAGCGCGGCATGGTTGCGTCCGTTATAATCCTCGTCGTGCGCCAGAACCATTCCTTCGGCCGTGAGTGCGGCCGAACACACTGCGGTGGTTGTATCAATATTTAATATTACTGCCATAGCGAGGCAAAATTAATCAAAATTACTCAAACCCCCAAATTTTGACACCTCAGCCACCTTCGCGCAGACCAGTCAGACAAGTCTGACACGCCCCACTTAATTTCGCCTCCGCCGCTATTACCCCCCCCCCGCAAAATTTTGCGGGTCAATTTTTCACACAAAAATTATGATTTGAAACGAATTTTTCATAACTTTGCAAAATCGCGCCCGCATGTCTGCGGACACTGCGTTGCCCTGCGCGTGCCTGCGCCGAGGGCGGTCCGCCTTAGGACCTCAAAATGATAGACATGACCTCTATGGAAGATTTGTAAGATTTACCTGTTTTTATTAATTTTGCACCGGAATTAATATTTTTGAACCGGCGCAAAATCGTTCTTTGCTTTGCTTTAACTTTTATTAAAAGCCCACATACTCCCTTATGAGGAATAGAATAATAGACCGACTTGGCCACAGCAGCCTGATTTCCAAATTTCTATCCGCCCCCACTCCGCGATGGGCAGTGTGGATGGTCGATGTGATTCTTGTCTCGCTTAGTTGTTGTATCACCTTTGCCGCAGCCTCCGAACCGGCCGCCTTGTCCGGCGTGTGGTGGGCGTCAGATATTGTCCGCGCCGTCATCTGCATTGTAGTTTATGCCGCGCTGATGCCTTTGATAGGCACCTACCGCTATATTGTCCGTCTTTCCGTTGTAGAGGACCTTTATCGCGTCGTCCAGTTGATTGTCGCCTCGTCCGTTGTTCTTGTGGCGATTTCCGGTTGCGTGTTCCTCGTCACAGCCTCACCTTATTTCGGTCTATGGAACATATTTGTCCTCGGACTGCTTTCATTCTCCATAATGTTGCTGATGCGTCTGGCCGTAAAGTATCTTTACCGCCAGTTGTCCGGCATCGACGTCAAGCGCAAACGCGTCATCGTCCTCGGATCCACGGTAAGTTCATTTTCCTTCGCCACCTCGCTCAACAACGAGCCGGAAGGATTCTACAAGGTGGTGGCCATGCTGACGGTGGCACCGGATGTCAATGTGCCCTCCATCAACAACATACCCCTGGTGCAGTTCAACCCCGACGAAATCGCCGAATTCTTTGCCAAACACAACAGCAAGACACTCATCTTCCCGTCAACCCAACTCAAATACATGCGCAACGGCATTGCCGACATATTCCTTAAAAACAACATCAAACTTCTGATGTACAGCGACATCAAGGAGTTCGGCAAGGAAAGCAAATCCGTATCGTCGAGTGTGCGCGACATCCACATCGAGGACCTTCTGGGCCGTGACGTGATTCAGCCCGACACCAGCGTCGTCGAGGCCGTGCTCCGCGGCCAGACCGTGATGGTCACCGGCGCTGCCGGCTCCATCGGTAGCGAAATCGTAAACCAGGTGGCCGGCATGAAGGTGGCAGAAATCGTACTGCTCGATCAGGCCGAGACCCCCATGCACGAACTCCAGTTGCAGATGGAGGCCAAGCATCCCGATACCAAAATCCATCTTTTCATAGCCGACGTGGCAAACCGCGGCCGCCTCGAACAGGCTTTCAAACGCTACCGTCCCCGCTACGTATTCCACGCTGCCGCCTACAAGCACGTGCCCATGATGGAACGCAACCCGTCCGAAGCCATCATGACCAACGTCCTCGGAACCAAAAACCTGGCCGACCTGTCGGTGGAATACGGCGTTGATAAATTCGTGATGATTTCGACCGACAAGGCCGTCAATCCCACCAACGTGATGGGAGCCTCGAAACGTATCGCCGAAATCTACGTCCAGTCGTTCTTCTTCAACAACCGC
>CAJJOO010000126.1 GCA_905193395.1 uncultured Porphyromonadaceae bacterium | reverse complement strand
ACCGCCGGCTCATACATGTACATCGATCCGCAGGGCATCGTCCACGGCACCACAATCACCGTGCTCAATGCCGCCCGCGCCCTCCGCGGAGGCGATGATATCGCCGGCATGTTGTTCGTTACGGCCGGCCTCGGCGGCATGTCCGGCGCACAGCCCAAGGCCGCAAAAATTTCCGGTGTCGTCAGCATCACCGCCGAAATCAACCCCGCCGCCGTTGCCAAACGACATGACCAGGGATGGGTCGACGAGGTCCACACTGACGTCGACGAGGTCATCGACCGCGCCCTCAGGGCCGTGGAACACCGCGAGGCCGTCTCCCTGGCATATCAGGGCAATATTGTCGACCTCTGGGAGCGTCTTGCCGAACGCAACGTGCATGTGGACCTCGGTTCCGACCAGACTTCCCTCCACAATCCCTGGGCCGGAGGCTATTATCCTGCCGGACTTTCCTATGAGGAATCCCTCGATATGATGGCTTCCAGTCCCGACGAGTTCCGCGAGGCCGTCCGCGCCTCGCTCCGCCGCCAGGTCGGCGCCATCAACCGCCTTGCCGCCCGCGGAATGTATTTCTTTGACTATGGCAATGCCTTTCTGCTCGAATCTTCGCGTGCCGGCGCAGACATACTTGCCGACGACGGTTCGTTCCGATATCCGTCCTATGTCCAGGCCATTATGGGCCCGCGTTTCTTCGACTACGGCTTCGGTCCCTTCCGCTGGGTCTGCACCTCCTGCGACCCCGCCGACCTGGCCGTCACCGACAGCCTTGCTGCCGAAGTCCTCGAAAACATGCTGCGCGACGCTCCCGATGACATCCGCGGCCAGTTGGCCGACAATCTCCACTGGATCCGTCAGGCCGGTCCCAACCACCTGGTTGTCGGCTCGCAGGCGCGCATACTCTATGCCGACTCGCTCGGTCGCACGCTCATTGCCCTGGCCTTCAACGACGCCATCCGCCACGGCCGCATTTCCGCTCCCGTGGTCCTCGGCCGCGACCATCACGATGTCTCCGGCACCGATTCGCCATACCGCGAGACCTCGAACATCACCGACGGCTCGCAGTTCTGCGCTGACATGGCTGTCCACAACGTCATCGGCGACGCCTTCCGCGGCGCCACCTGGGTTTCGCTCCACAACGGCGGCGGAGTAGGGTGGGGCGAGGTCGTCAACGGCGGCTTCGGCATGGTTCTCGACGGCAGCGACGACTGCGACCGCCGTATCCGCGAAATGCTTCTCTGGGACGTCAACAACGGCATAGCCCGACGTTCCTGGGGACGCAATCCCGGCGCAATCGATGCCATCCGCCGCGAAATGCAGCGCACTCCCGGCCTCCGCGTCACGATGCCTTCCCTGGCTGACGACGATATTATTAACAACGCTTTAGACTCAATAAACGGCAAATGAACAAGATACATTATATTTCGGCCGAGCGCCTCACCATCGGTCGTGTAGCCGAGATTATGGACGGCGGCTACACCCTCGCTCTCAGCGACGATGCCATTGAACGCATCAGCCGCTGCCGCCGCTATCTCGACGAGAAAATGGAAACGGCATCCGAACCCATCTACGGCATCACCACCGGGTTCGGCTCGCTCTGCAACATTTCCATCGACAGCACCCGCCTGGCCGACCTGCAGCGCAACCTCGTCATGTCCCATGCGTGCAGCATCGGCGAGCGTGTCCCCGACGAGATTGTCCGGCTCATGCTTCTGCTCAAGGCCCAGTCGCTCAGTTACGGCAACTCGGGTGTGCAGGTCGAGACCGTGCAGCGCCTCCTCGACATGTTCAATCTCGGCATTGTGCCGCGCGTCTGCGACCAGGGTTCCCTCGGTGCCAGCGGCGATCTTTCGCCCCTGGCATGCCTCTGCCTGCCCATACTCGGTCTCGGCGATGTATATTATAAAGGTGAACTCCGTCCGGCCGCCGAGGTGATGGACGAACTTGGTCTCGCCCCCGTGCAGTTGAAATCAAAGGAGGGTCTGGCGTTGCTCAACGGCACTCAGTTCATGAGCGCCTATGGCGTGTGGAGCGTCATCCGCGCACGTCGCATCGGGCGCCTTGCTGACCGTCTTGCCGCTCTTTCCCTCGACGCCTTCGACGGACGCATCGAGCCTTTCTCCGACCCCGTGAACCGTGTCCGTCACCACCGCGGCCAGATTGAGACCGCCGCCGCCGTCCGCGAGATGCTCCGGGGCAGCGAGATTGTGGCACGCCACAAGGAACACGTCCAGGACCCTTATTCCTTCCGATGCGTTCCCCAGGTTCACGGCGCTTTCAAGGACACTCTGGCCCACGTGGCCTCTGTCATCGAGGATGAAATCAACGCGCCGACAGACAATCCCACCGTCTTCCCCGAACTCGACATGATTGTTTCGGCCGGAAATTTCCACGGCGAGCCCATCGCCCTGCCCATGGATTTCCTGGCTGTCGCCCTCAGCGAACTCGCCAACATCAGCGAGCGCCGCGTCTACTGTCTCATCTCCGGCAAGCGCGGCCTGCCCTCGTTCCTGGTGGCTAAGCCGGGCCTGAACAGCGGTTTCATGATTCCTCAGTATGCAGCCGCCTCGATTGTGAGCCGCAACAAGGGCCTCTGCTGGCCCGCAAGTTGCGATTCCATCCCCTCTTCCCAGGGCCAGGAGGACCACGTTTCGATGGGTGCCAATTCAGCCGTAAAACTCCGTCAGGTGGTCCTGAACACCTACCGTGTCCTCGGAATCGAACTCTTCAATGCCGCCCAGGCGCTCGAATTCCGCCGCCCGCTCCGTTCCTCGTCCCTTATCGAGGACTGGGTGGCCCGCTACCGCCGCCTGGTGCCCTTCGTTGTCAACGACACCGTGATGTATCCCCTTATCGAGAAATCGGTCGAATTTGTCACCGGCGATGAAGACTTTAATTAAAAATATCGGTCTGCTTTACGGAATTCAGCCCGTCGGCGCGCAGCCTCTGCGTGGCGAGGCGCTGAATTCCGTCGAGGCACTTTCCGGCGCATGGCTCCTGGCCGCCGACGGCCTCATTGCCGGCTTCGGCACCATGGACGCCTGTCCTGCCGACAATTCCTGCGACCTGGTTATCGATGCACGCGGCGCCATCGTGGCCCCCGCTTTCTGCGACAGTCACACTCACATCGTATATGCCGGCAGCCGCCAGGGCGAGTTCGTCGACAAAATCAACGGCCTCACTTACGAGCAGATTGCCGCACGCGGCGGCGGTATACTAAATTCCGCCGACCTGCTCGCTGTCACCTCCGAGGACGAATTGTACCTTGATGCACGCCGCCGCCTCATGGAAGCCGCCGCCACCGGCACCGGAGCAATTGAAATCAAGACCGGCTACGGCCTCTCGCTCGAATCCGAACTCAAGATGCTGCGTGTCATCGACCGTCTGCGCCGCGATGTCCCCGGTATGGAAATACGCGCTACATTCCTTGGCGCGCATGCCGTCGGCAGGGCTTTCGCCGGCCGTCAGGACGAGTACGTACGTCAAATAATTGATGTTATGCTGCCCGAGGTGGCCCGCACCGGCATCGCCGATTTCGTCGACGTGTTCTGCGACCGCGGATTCTTCACCCCGGATCAGACCGCCGACATCCTGCGCGCCGCCGCCCCGCTGGGACTCCGTCCCAAAATCCATGCCGATGAACTGACCCGCTCAGGCGGTACTCAGACCGGCGTGGCCTTCGGCGCACTGTCCGTCGACCACCTCGAACGCGCCGGAGCCGAGGAGTTCGCCCTGCTGGCCTCGTCTTCGACTGTCGCCACGATGCTTCCCGGCGCCTCGTTTTTCCTCGGCATGCCCTACGGCGACGCCCGTGCAGCCGTCACCGCCGGCTGTATCCTCGCCCTGGCCAGCGACCGCAATCCCGGCTCGTCGCCTTCCGGCTCGATGCCTTTTGTCATGTCCTTGGGCTGCATAAAGATGCGTTTGCGCCCCGCCGAGGCCTTCAATGCCGTGACCTTCAACGGCGCCGTCGCAATGGGCGTCGAAACCACCCACGGCTCCGTCACTCCGGGCAAAGCCGCTTCCCTGATTATTTATAAGAATTATTTTTCCGACCCGGCCTACATTCCATACGCCTACACCGAGCCGCTTATCCGCACCGTCCTGCTGCGTGGCGAGCCTACTGCCGCATCTTCATGCGGCGCGTGAGGTAATCCCCCAGCCACAGGCCGCCGAGTATCAGCACACAGCCCGTGATGCCTACTATCGACACCGTTTCGTGCAGGAATATCACGGAGAATATCAGTGTGATTACAGGTTGCAGATACATATAGTTGTTGGCCTTGACGGCTCCAAGAGACTTCACTGTCTCTGCCCACAGGATATATGCCAGCAGCGACGCGCCCAGTCCCAGGAACAGCAGGTTGCCCAGCACTGCGCCGTTATTGACGATGGCGGACGGACTATATGTCGAAGGCTCTATCAGCAGGAACGGCAGCGCCGTCACCACGCCGTAAAAAAATGTCTTGCGCGTGATCATCCACACGTCGTATGTGGCGTTGAGTTTTTTCAGTATCAGGCTGTAAAACGCCCAACTGAATGCCGCCAGTATCGACAGCATGTCACCCAACGGATTGATTTCAAGGCTGAAACTGCTGTTGAATATCACGCAGCCTACGCCCGTGAACGCCACCAGCGACCCTATTATCATCCCTTTGCCCGGACGGTCGCTCTTGTACAGCAGCCCGACCAGCATCGCCGTAATCAGCGGCGAGGTCGACGTCAGCAGCGACACGTTCGACACCAGGGTGTATTGAAGCCCGAAATTCTCGGCCAGGAAGTAGATGCTCCCTGCCAGCAGGCCGCATAGCGCCATCAGGCCCTCGTCACGCCAGTTGTGGCAGAACCATTGTTTGTGGCCGATGAACAGGATGATAAGATATGCCAGAGTGAATCGGTATATATATATTTCCACCGGCTGCATGCCATTGTTCAGCAGCACTTTGGTCGATACGAACGATATGCCCCAGACCGAGATGCAGAGAAGCGCACCGAGATGGGCAAGGGCCGTGGCTTTGCCGTTATGAGACCGTGTTGTGTTTCCTTTCATATAGAAAGTAAAGGTTGGTGTTATTGGTTACGGCAACAAAATTAATTAATTTTTTCCACACGATGAAACTTTTTTAATACCTAATTTGTAATTTTGCATATAGAAAACACACTCCTCTGACATTTAACCATAACAAACATAAAACTATGAAACTTCTTAAAATTTCCTGCGTTGCACTGGTGTGCGGCGTAATGCTTTTCGGTGAAACCGGTTGCAAGACATGGACTAATACAGGCAAGGGCGCCGCTATCGGCGGTGG
>CAJJOO010000125.1 GCA_905193395.1 uncultured Porphyromonadaceae bacterium | reverse complement strand
GCTGAAGCCGCTCCTGCTAAATAAGCATCGCTTACACAGCATAAGAAAAGCCGACCACCAAGTGGCCGGCTTTTTTTGACCCCGACAGGTCTGTTTCATTTCCATAATCATAACCCTAATCCGATTTTAAAGTATTTTAACTATTTGGCGTGTGATTTTTCGGTTCTCCGACCGTCTAATGTTATAGATTTTCGAATCACATAAAACCAATTCATATAATTATTACCTTTATGAAAAAACTGTTCAAGTTAGGTATGGCACTGCTGATGGCCGTTCTGGCCGTTCCCGCCGCTTCGGCCCAGGAACCCCAGGCACAGCAGGGTATGCCCATGCCTGTTTTCATGCCTGTTGACTCCGCTGTCCGTGTCGGACAACTGCCCAACGGCCTCACCTACTACATCCGCCACAACGAGACCCCCAAGGGGCAGGCCGATTTCTACATCGCCCAGCGTGTCGGCTCAATTCTCGAGGAAGACAACCAGCGCGGTCTGGCCCACTTCCTGGAACACATGTGCTTCAACGGCACCGAGAACTTCCCCGAAAAGGGTATCATCAACTGGCTTGAATCCGTAGGCGTGAAATTCGGCTACAACCTCAATGCCTACACTTCCGTCGACGAGACCGTCTACAACATCTCGTCCGTTCCCGTGGCACGTCAGAGCGTTCAGGACTCCTGCCTGCTCATTCTTCACGACTGGTCGTGCGCGCTGACCCTCGACCCCGCCGAAATTGATGCTGAACGCGGTGTGATCCACGAAGAGTGGCGCCGTTCGATGGTAGGCCAGATGCGTATCCTCGAAAACCTCCTCCCCAAGGTTTATCCCAACAACAAATACGGCCAGCGTCTGCCCATCGGTACGATGGAAGTCGTGGACAACTTCCCTCCGCAGGCCATCATCGACTACTATCACACATGGTACCGTCCCGACAACCAGGCCATCATCGTTGTCGGTGACATCGACGTCGACTATATCGAAGGCAAGATCAAGGAAATGTTCACGCCCATCAAGATGCCCGAGAACGCCAAGGAACGCTACTATGTTCCCGTCGAGGACACCCCCGGCACAATCTATGCCATCGGCAGTGATCCCGAAATGAGCGCTTCCGTCGCCCTGATGATGTTCAAGTTCGACCAGATGCTGCCCCGCGAATACCGCAACACCGACCAGTACTACGGTATCTCCTATGCCACAGACATGATTTCGACCATGCTGTCAAACCGTCTGTCGGACATCGCCAACAAGCCCGACGCTCCCTTCGCCCATGCTTCCGTAGACATCGACAACTTCTTCCTGGCCTCTACCAAGGATGCCGTTTCTCTGGAAGTCGTTGCCAAGGACGGAGACCTCACCTCGGCACTCGCTGCCGCCTACCGCGAACTGCTCCGTGCCCTGCGCGGCGGTTTCACCGAAGGCGAATACCAGCGTGCCACAGCCGAACTTCGTTCGCAGTACCAGCGCCTCTTCGACCAGCGTAACAACACTCCCAACGAGTCCTACTCGCGTGAATATGTCCGTGCTTTTGTCGATAACGAGCCTATCCCAGGCATCGCCATCGAGAAGCAGATCATGGACATGCTTTCGTACCAGTTGCCCGTACAGGCCATCAACCAGTTGCTGGCCCAGTTGATTTCCAATGATAACCGTGTTGTAATCATGCTCATGCCACAGGGCGAAGGCTACACCGAACCCACCGAGCAGCAGGTTGCCGGCGCTCTCGCCGCCGTTGATGCCGAGGAAATCACTCCCTACGTAGACGAGATGAAATCCGAACCCCTCATCCCCTCGCTGCCCGCTCCCGGCTCGATTGTTTCCGAGCGTAAACTCGACGAATGGGATGCCATCGAATACACCCTGTCGAACGGTCTGAAAGTGGTTGTCAAGCCCACTACGTTCAAGGAAAACGACATCCGTTTCGAGGCTTCCGCACGCGGCGGTTATTCCGTCCTCTCCGACGATGTTGCCGCTTCCGTACAGTTCCTGCCCTATGCCATGAGCAATACCTCCTACGGCACATACAGCGCTGCCGACCTCAAGAAATATCTCCAGGGCAAGCAGGTTACGCTCAACATCTCCGTTGACCAATACGACCGCGGCCTCTCGGGTGCCACAACCATCCAGGATCTCCCCACGCTGATGGAACTCATCTACGCCGCCTTCACTGAATACAACATCACCCCCGAAGAATTCGAGGCCACACAGAACATGTTCAAGGGCGTTCTGGCCAACCAGGAATCAACTCCCGACTTCGCCTTCCAGCGTCTGATTTATCAGACTCTCTACAAGGCTCCCGCCGAACAACTGATCAGCACCAAGGCTATTGACGCCGCCAGCCGCGACGTGACCGTCGACATCGTAAAGCAGATGCTTGCCAATGCCTCAGACTACGGTTTCTACTTCGCCGGCAACATCAACCTCGATGTCTTCAAGCCCCTGATGGAACAGTATCTCGCCACCCTGCCCGTCAACGGCGCTTCCGTGGCTTACGCTCCCAACGCAGCCTACGAATGTGTCAACGGCACCGACACCCGCGTTGAGTCGATGACAATGACAACTCCCCAGACCTGGGCATTCATCTACCTGGGCGGACACGAGAACTACACTCCCCGCGAACGCGCAATGGCTTCGATGACCGCACAGATTCTCAGCAAGCGACTCCTCAACAAGGTTCGCGAGGAAATGGGTGCAACCTATTCAATCGGTGCCGGCGGCGTGCTCCGTCGTCTCGGCGACAACAACCTCTTCTACCAGATTCCTTTCCCCATGAAACCCGAAATGCGTGAGGAAGTGATGAAGGCAATCGAAGAGATTATCAACAACATGGCCACCGACATCACCGACGCCGAACTTTCGCCCGTCAAGGAATACATGGCCAAGGAAGCCGTGGCTGCCTTTGACGAGAACGAAGACTGGGTAGGCGCCATGGCCGGTGCGAACCTCAACGGTGTGAACACCTTCATCAACGCCCCCGAGGTCATCAACAGCATCACTCTGGCCGACGTGATGGACTTCTGGAAGAAAGTCCTGGCCCTCGGCAACAAGCAGATAATCATGCTGAACCCCGCCGAATAATCCGCACAAGCGAAAACTCTTATATCCGCGAGGCCGCCAGATTCCGGGCGGCTTCGTTTGTGGATAAACGGCCGTGGGCCGCCTGAGCGGCGCCGACCCACGGTTACATTCATAAAACTTATTTATCTTTCAGGAATCAGGCGGCGGAGAGAGTATTGGCCGTCGAGGATATTCTCCGACATCCACTGATGCAGCAGTTCGCGGTGCCGCAGCAGTTCGGGACGATACTTGCTCTCGATGGAGAGATTTGTCATTTCCAGACGGCCATTGTCCATGTCGAAGAGCATTTCGCGGTTCTCGCCTGCCTCGTAGAGCACATATTTGAAGTGCGGGGTGCGCAGCATCCGGCCGTTTATGCCGCCGACACTCCGCGCGATGCCTCCGCGCGATGCCTCCGCAGCCGCTGTTATCGCCTGCCGCTACAAGGAAGCCGTCGACGCACATGCCTTCACCGTACGCTGATATATCCCATAACGTACCTCTCTCCTCCCTCCTCCCCGGTTTTCCACATTATAATAATATATAATAGTTAACTGATTTTGGAAAATTCATCTTATACAATGGCCCAGGCTATCGCTGAAGCCAAACGCTGTCTCAACTGCAAGGTTCCCCAGTGCAAGAAAGGTTGCCCCGTCGGAAACGACATCCCCGACTGGATTCACCAACTTTCGATGGGCAACATAGGTAATGCCATGAGCATCATCAACGCCAAAAGCAATCTCCCTGCCGTTTGCGGCCGTGTATGCGCCCACGAACGGCAGTGCGAGGGTAATTGCGTCCTTGGCAAAAAAGGCGCCCACATCAATATCGGCAAACTCGAACAGTTTGTCGCCGATTTCGACACTTCCATGGCCCTTTCGCGCCAGCCTATCGTCCAGAAAAACCGGGGTAGGGTGGCTGTCATCGGCAGTGGACCCGCCGGACTCACTGTCGCCGGCGAACTCGCCCGTGGCGGCTTCGACGTCGAGATTTTCGAAATGGAACCCCAGCCCGGTGGAGTCCTGATGTTCGGAATTCCCGAATATCGTCTCCCCAAGGCTATCGTCAACAGCGAAATCGACAAAATCCGCCAGTTGGGCGTACGTTTCAACACCAACGTCACCATCGGTCCCGAAATCAACATCGACCAGTTGTTCGACAAAGGCTTCGATGCTATTTTTATGGGTACCGGCACCGGAAAACCCAAGAAACTGCCCGTCGAGGGCGTCGACAACGACGGCGTCCGCCAGGCAATTTATTTCCTGCGCCGCGTCGGTCTTTACAACTCCGGTCTTATCAACCGCGACGAAGTTCCCATCCGCCCCGGAGACAAAGTCTTCGTCATCGGTTGCGGAAATACCGCTATCGACGCTGCACGTACCGCCCTCCGCTTCGATGCCGCAAGCGTCACCATTGTATACCACCGCGACATCACCAAAATGAGCGCCCTGCGCGCCGAGTACGACGATGCCGTTGCCGAAGGCGTTCAGTTCATCTGGGACACCAACCTCGAAACCGTTATTACCGACAATGGTACTCTCTCAGGCGTTGTCCTTACCTCCGGCGATACACGCACCGAACTCCCCGCCGACAAGGTTATCCTTGCCGTCGGCAGCCGTCCGGCCAGCCGCATCGTATCCACCACCCACGGAATCGAAGTCGACAAAAACGGCTACGTCATCACGCGCGACTTCCCCTGCGGCATGACAACACGCAAAGGCGTATTTGCCGGCGGCGACGTCTCCGGCAACCAGGCCACTGTGGTACACGCCATGTCCAATGCCCGCGCCGTAGCCGAAGGCATCGCCAGTTATGTCGACGCCCTCAACCTTATGCGTACCATCGACACCCCCATCGACCCCTCGAACCAAGAAACTAAATCAAAATAACCTAATCCCACCAACCCTAAACTGATCGCAGGCGTCCCCCGAGACTGGCTCCGCCCGCCAAGTCCCGGCTCCCGATGCCGGGACTTTTTTCATCCCAACGGCCCCATCCACAACGTCAAATCGGCTTTGTAAGGAACGCGGCCGCTCCGCGGGCGCCGTCCCACCTGCTTCGCCCCTCAACGGCGTCGGAACGCGGCCGCTCCGCGGGCGCGGAACCTCAGGCTTCGAGATGTCCGCGGCAAGAATCCGATTCCCGCGCCAATCCGACCCTCCACACGCACAAACCCGCAAAATGGGGGCTATCTTTGCCCCCGAAATGCACGAATACACTATCAACATATACGCATCCGCGTTTGTGCGCTGGC
>CAJJOO010000124.1 GCA_905193395.1 uncultured Porphyromonadaceae bacterium | reverse complement strand
GCTCCGGGCATCGTTGTTGGGATATGTCACGATGCAGTGCAGCGCCGGGAAACGGTCGAGTGCGGCGGCCATGGCGTCGAAGCGTTCGCCCGGGTCGGCCGGGTCAAGGGTGGCCGGATGGTAGGTGACCAGTGCGAACGGCCCGGCGTGGTTAATTCCGAGGTCGGCAAGCAGTTCGGCCGACGAAGGCCGCGGCATGTTCACGGCATTCCACACGCCCGTGGCGCCGGCGTTGAAGACCGCGGCGGGGTCCTCGCCCATGGCAAGGATGCGGCGGCGATACATCTCGGTCGAGGCGAAATGCAGCGACGACAGTTTGGTGATGGCATGGCGCAGGGAATCGTCGATGGCCCCGACGGTCGTCTCGCCGCCGGAAATGTGGGCCACCGGAATCCGCATCATCGCGGCCGCCGAAGCCACGGCCAGCATTTCGTAGCGGTCGCCCAGCAGTACCACCATATCGGGTTTCAGGCGGTCTAAGCATGTGGCAGTGTCGGCCAGACAGCGGCCCATGGCCACGGCGCGGCCGCAGTCGGTATCGCCGGCGTCTTCTGGCAGAGGCACCTCGGCGTCGACACGGAAACCGTCGGCGCGGATCTCGTCGACCGTGTGGCCGTAGCGCTCCATCAGATGCATATTGGTGGCCATAATCAGCAGTTCCACCGCCCCCGAATCGCGCAACCGCGCGGCCAGGGGCGAAAGCAGCCCCCAGTCGGCCCGCGTGCCTGTGGCTATGAGTATTTTCGGTCTTGACATCTGTCGCCTGTTTCCTTACGTTCCGGGAATCACAGGACGTTGAGCACCTGTTCCTTGATCTGTTCGAGAATATCTTTCATTTTCACGACGATGCGCTGCATGTCGGCATGGTTGCTCTTGGAGCCGAGGGTGTTGATTTCGCGACCCATTTCCTGAGCGATGAAACCGAGTTTCTTACCCTGTCCAGCCGGTCCGGCCATCGTCTCGGTGAAATAGCGCAGGTGCTGGGCCAGGCGCTGGCGTTCCTCATTGACATCAAGTTTCTCGATATAGAAAATCATTTCCTGTTCCAGACGGCCCTTGTCGTATTCCACGGCGGGAATCTTCGAAAGGCCCTCTTCGAGGCGCGCACGGATGCGGGGGACACGCTCGGCCTCGAAAGGCTCGACGGCGGCCAGCAGTTCGCCGATTGCCTTGATGCGCTCGGCAAAGAACACCTCGAGTTTCTCGCCCTCGGCGCGGCGGTGGGCCGTAAGGGCCTCGACGGCACGTTCGGCGGTCTCGGTGAGCGCTCCGGCCAGTTCATCGGCCAGGTCCTCAGACGAATCGGTCACAATCACATCGGGAAAGCGCATCAGCAGCGGGAAGATATCCTCGGGCACAGCCACGCCCAGGGCCGCGGCTGCATTCTCGATTTCAGCCTTGTAGCCTTTCAGGGCCGGGATGTTCAGGCGTGCGCCGCTGGGAGCGCCTTCGGTGGTCTCGATGCTCACGATCATGTCGGCCTTGCCGCGTTCCAGGGCATGCGACACCAGGTTGCGCAACTCGATTTCAAGACTGCGAAGCGACGACGGAACCCGCGTGGCGAGGTCCATCTGCTTGCTGTTGAGCGATTTTATTTCAACCGTTATCTTATGGAAACGGACCTCGGCCATGGCCTTTCCGAATCCGGTCATTGATAGAAGCATAATCTACTTTCGTTGATATTAATGTGCAAATTTACCATTTTTTAGTTAAAAGGCCAACAGGGCGGCCAAAAAATACGGACGCCTGTTTGTCCTTTATCAAAAAATGCCTACCTTTGCAGCGACTATCGCCACTGCCCGAATGGTGGAATGGTAGACACGAGGGACTTAAAATCCCTTGGCCATTGCGGCTGTGCGGGTTCGAGTCCCGCTTCGGGCACCGATTTTCATCACATCCAGGAACAGCCCCGCGGCTGTTCCGCTTTTTATAGGGCCATGCGGCCCATACAACGCGACGTTTCAATGAAATACACCTTCACACCCTGCGGCACATGCAGCCGCCTCATGGAATTTGAGATTAATGACGGCAAAATTTCCAATCTGCGCGTCACCGGAGGTTGCAACGGCAATCTGAAAGGCATCAGCGCCCTCTGCGAGGGCCGCGACGCCCGCTCGGTGGCCGCCCTGCTTCGCGGAATCCGCTGCGGAAACAAACCCACCTCCTGCCCCGACCAACTGGCCGCCGGCATCACCGCCGCCCTTGACGGTAATCTCTGAGAACTCTGAAAACCCGGAGTACTCTGAGAATTCCGAGAGCCGGCTCCGAACCGCACTTTTTGCGATATCCGGCGCCCGCAATTCGCTGTTTTTAATATAAATTATTTTGCAGGAATCCAAAATTTATGTAATTTTGGACCGGATTAGTACGGCCGTTGGGCCCGTGCCACAATTTGAAATATTCTATAAAACCCTATTAATAACTCATCTAATTCTTACCATGAAACAAGCCTTACTCTTTGCGCTTATCGGCGTGGCATCGCTTGGTGCTGGTGCTCAGGTGGTCGAAGTGCAGTCGGTCGATAAAATCACGCCGGCTTCCGAAGTCGCCATCAACCTGTCGCGCATCAGTCCGGATGGTTCCTACGTCATAGTTTCAACAATCGACGACAACAGCCTGCGCCGTATCGACCTCGCTACCGGCGCCGTGACAACTGTCACAGACAACGGCTCTGCTCTCGACCTGGCATTCTCGCCCGCCGGCGAAGCCATCGTCTACAAATCCGCCACCGTGGGCGAAGGCGGCCGCCGCTATTACTCCGTGAACAGTTACGACTTCACGCAGAACCGCGCCACCCTCATCTCCGAGCCGGCCCGCCGCAGCGCCTGGTTCAACGTCAGTGCAGCCGGCACCCTTGCCGTCAGCGAACGCGGACGCTACTCGGCCCGCAGCCTCAACGGCAACGCCGCCGCTCCCGCCGCCATCGTCGCCGTCAACCACGGCCACCTCGAGGTTACCCTCCCCGACGGGACAAGCAAATTCCTCGACCCGCAGGGCAAAGGCAGTTACCTCTGGCCCACCCTCAGCCCCGACGGCACGAAAATCGCCTACTATCTGGTGGGCCACGGTTGCTTCGTCTGCAACCTCGACGGGAGCGACATCCATTCCCTGGGCTATGTCCACGCTCCCCGCTGGCTGGGCAACGACGTTGTGATCGGCTGCCAGGACCATGACAACGGCGAATACGTCACCTCGTCGTCGATTGTGGCCGCCTCGCTCGACGGTACCATCCAGACCCTCACCGACCCCGCCCTGCTGGGCATGAGCCCCTCGGCCTCCGCCGACGGCAAATCCATTTCCTTCGCCACCGCACGCGGCGAACTCTACATCATCACTCTCAAATAACCCCATAAACACCTGATTGCTATGAAAAAAATATTTTTAGCCGCAGCGTTGATGCTTATGGGCGTTGCCTCTGCCTCCGCTGAATACGTCGATTTCGACGACCTGCGTATCTACGTCAACCCCGGTCACGGCTCGTGGACCGGCAACGACCGCGCCCTCCAGGTTATCGGCAAAGGCGAATATTCGTCGACCAACACCGACACCACCAGTTTCTTTGAATCCAACACCAACCTCATCAAGGGCTTCGGTATGCTGGAATGGTTCATCAAGATGGGCATGCCCTTCGACCGAACCCTCAACCAGGAAGGCGAACGCTGGGAAATCGGCGCCGCACGCGACCTCGAGAACTGCATCGTGATGAGCCGCGTCAAGAACGGCCCGTACGAGGAATCCAACACCACTTCCTCGCCTAACTACGAGCAGTACAACCGCGGCCTGCTCACCATCGCCACCGAGGTTGACCAGAATGATTTCGACGCCTTCGTGTCAATCCACTCCAACGCAACGAGCACCGACATCACACTGATAAACTACCATCTCTACCTCTACCGCGGCCGTAACGGCAGGGCCAACGAGGCAGTGGCAGGCTCGAACGACATCATCAACGCCTGGGCCGTCCACTCTTTCGACAATCCCCATGCTACCTGGACCGAATCCTCGCCCTACATCTACGGCGACGTCGACTTCTTCGGCCACGGCTCAGGTTCGACCAACTCTCTGGGCTATTACGGATATCTGGGCGTCCTGAAACACGGCGTTCCCGGCTACCTGGTTGAAGGCTACTTCCACACCTACACCCCCGCACGCCACCGCGCCATGAACTGGGATGTTGACCGCATCGAAGGCATCCAGTATGCCCGCGGTCTGGGCGACTACTTCGAGTTCGAGAATCCCGAGGCTACCGGCGAAATATACGGTATCGTCCGCGACAACCACGCAAGTTTCAGCCACAAACTCTATGTACCCAAGCCCTCCACTCCCGACGAGAACAAGCCCCTGAACAACTGCAAGGTCTTCCTGTGGAAAGACGGCCAGCAGATCAAGGAATACGTCACCGATGAATTCTACAACGGCGCATTCGTATTCTACGACCTCGAACCCGGTACATACCAGGTGACTTTCGAGCATCCCGATTACTTCAAGGCCGACCCCGTCGAAGTTGAGGTTGTGGCAGGCAAGACCTCCTATCCCCGCTTCTATCTCACCGACGTCAACTACTACGGCAAACCCGGCGAAGACCTCAACTACCCGAACATCGTTCCCGAGACCTACGCTCCCGCCGGCTCCTACCAACTCGTCAATATCCTCGCCGACCACGAAATCGCCCAACTCCAGGGCAAGACTCCCGAGCGCATGATGTGGGTCAAGGACCATGTATATGTTCTGGCCCGCGACGCAGAGCGCCAGCCCTCCATCCTCGTTCTTGACGACAAGACAGGCGACGTACTGACAAGCGTCGATCTCAGCGGATGCACCGGCGACATGCAGAACGTGGCCGACTTCGCCGTTTCCGCCGACGGTATCCTAATCGTAGGTTCCGAAAGTTACGTCCTCTTCGACACCACAAAAGATGGTGCCGGAACCGTCAACTACTACACCTGGGAGAACGACGCCAACGGCCTTCCCACAGGCCAGGGCAAACTCTGGATCAGCACACAGTCGTCCGGTGGCCAGAACAAGGGCTACCTGGGCCGCACATTCGCATACCGCGGCACCATGGCCGACGGCGACCTTGTGATCACCTCCATCGCAGCCACCAAGAACGGCCGTATCAACAATGCCCGCTTCAACGTGGTTGACGGCGTGGCAACCGAGGTTACCGCCGGACGTCCCTTGCAACTGCTCAACGCCGACTATATCGACGACAATTACAATTTCAACGTCTCGCCCATCGACCGCTACCGCTTCATCGTCACCGGCAACTCGGAAAAATCCGGCGCCCGCGAATATGAATATTCGATGATGAACATCGCCGCCCTGTCCGAGACT
The DNA here is from genome assembly GCA_905193395.1 of uncultured Porphyromonadaceae bacterium. Lineage (GTDB taxonomy): Bacteria > Bacteroidota > Bacteroidia > Bacteroidales > Muribaculaceae > CAG-873. The sequence continues at coordinate 87 of CAJJOO010000124.1, read as the reverse complement.
CCCTCGTCGGTCGGCTTCAACACCACCGGCCTCGGCTTCTTCCGCTACGGCGACCACGCCATGATGACCCAGGCCACCACCGGCGCG
>CAJJOO010000123.1 GCA_905193395.1 uncultured Porphyromonadaceae bacterium | reverse complement strand
CGCGGCTGGCGCCATTTCAACGAGACGGAGCCGATTTACGGCCACAGTCAGGCCTACTTCCCCATTGTCCAGGGCTGTACCTATGCCGACCTGCGTCGCGATGCCGCCCGCCACGTGGCCGACCTCGGCGCCGAAGGCAATGCTATCGGCGGCCTGGCCGTCGGTGAACCTACCGAGGTGATGTACGACATGATTGAGGTGGTCAACGAGGAACTTCCGGCCGACCGTCCCCGATATCTCATGGGTGTCGGCACGCCGATCAATATCCTCGAGGCCATAGACCGCGGCGTCGACATGATGGACTGCGTGATGCCCACCCGAAACGGCCGCAACGGCATGCTGTTCACGCCCGAAGGTACGATGAACATGCGCAACGCCAAGTGGGCCAACGATTTCTCGCCAATCTGGGCCGACTCGCCCTGCCGCTTAGACCGCGTGTATTCCCGCGCCTACCTGCGCCATCTGTTCGTGGCCGGCGAAATCCTTGCCATGCAGATTGCCTCGATTCACAATCTGGCCTTCTACCTCTGGCTCGTGGGCGAGGCCCGCAAGCATATCTCCGACGGTACTTTCGCTTCCTGGAAGAAGGAAATGGTCGAAAAACTCGGCCGACGCCTGTAACCCATCAATTCCGGATTCCGTGTTCAAGATAATCGACCGCTACATCATCCGCAAGTTTCTCGGAACTTATGTCTTCGCCATCCTGCTGCTGCTGGCCATTGTGGTGATGTTTGATGTCAACGAAAAACTTGACTCCTTCGCCAAGGCGCCGCTTAAAGCCACAATTTTCGACTACTTCGTCAACTTCCTGCCCTACTTCGCCAATCAGTTCTCTCCGCTGTTCACCTTTATCGCGGTCATATTCTTTACCTCAAAACTGGCCGGAAACAACGAGATAATCGCGATGCTGTCCACGGGCATGAGTTTCAGGCGGCTCATGCGGCCATACATGATATCGGCCGCCGTCATTGCGGCCTGTACCTGGGTTCTTGGCGCCTACATCATCCCCCCCGCCAATGTCAAGAGGATTGATTACACCAACACCTATGTCAAGAACAAGCGTGTGGACTATGGTGCTAACATCATGCTGATGGTGGCGCCTGGCGAAATTGCCTACATGTCGCGCTACGACAACATCGCCCGCAACGGCACTCGCTTCCAACTGGACAAATTCGACAAGGACAAGCATCTGAAATCCCGCCTAACGGCCAGGTCGATTTCCTGGGATACACTGTACAGCTGGCGGATTTACGATTATGTGATCCGCGATTTCGATGCCGGACGCGAAAAAATATCCCGCGGGGCTTCACTTGACACCGCCATTCCCTTCGAACCGCGCGATTTTCTGATTGCCAAGGACGACCACGAAAAAATGACCACCCCACAACTGGCGCTGTACATCGAACGACAGCGTAGCCGCGGTGTGGCCAATATCCAGAGTTTCGAGGTCGAGTACCAACGGCGCTATGCCATGTGTGCCGCAGCCTTTATCCTGACCGTTATCGGCATGTCCCTGTCCTCGCGCAAGGTCAAGGGCGGACTCGGCGTAAACATCGGCATCGGCCTGGTGCTGAGTTTCAGTTATATCCTGTTCATGGCTATAACCCAGAGTTTCGCCTATTCGGGACTTACTTCCCCCTTCGTGGCCATGTGGATTCCAAATGTGATTTACAGCATAATCGCGGTTGTCTTGTACAGGCGCGCCGCTGTCTGATGTTCACCACATCGGCGTGAACGGCTCGGACTTTTTCAGTCGGTCGTTGACGCAGCCGTAATAATCCAGGTGGTTGCTGTTGTCAAGTTTGAGAACCGGTGCGCCGGGTTCCAGCAGCAGGTGGTCGAGGTCGATATAGAACATCCCATCGTTGTCGGCGAATTTGAAATAGTATCGCAACTGATTCAAATCCGCAATACTGCGCCACTGGGTCGACGACAGGTTGGGGTGTCCGGGAATTTCATAACCCGAGGGCACAGCCACATTATCGATAATCGACGACAGTTCCGTCAATGCCTGGCGATACCCTACCCCGGCTGTCGGAACATGATGTATGAAATATGAGGCGCGTACGAAGCGGTCGGCACTTTTCACACCGCCGGGCAGCATGTTCGCTCCGCCCACATTTTCCCAATATTTGTTGATTGCCAGCATTTCACTGAACTGCGGATCGTTTGTCAGCACCTGATACTCGGGCGAGGAATACGTTTTCAGTTCCCCGTTCTGATAGTCCATAATCAGGGTGCGTCCGCTCGGGTCGGTCAGTCCCCAGTGGAGCAGCGAGACCGTACCGCCGTCGAAAGTCTTGCCGTTAATCGCGAAATTTGACATTTTCAGCCATTGTTCCACTTCGTCAACCGTGGCGAAATTATCCAGAAAATAGGCCACGAGCATCGAAAGTGACATCACCGGAGTGTCTGAGCCGGCAATTGCCTCGGTGTATACCGAACCTTTGCAGAACAGTCCGTTCATAACCAGGCCGCGCTCGTTCATGCCCTCCGTGATGCCGCCGTCATAGCCCACGGCAACCACAGAACCGTAAATAGAGGTCCATTTGTAGCAAGGACCCTCTGGCATGCTCTGTTTCTGCATCCCGGCCGGATAAACGTACAGGTTTGTCGGAATCGGCGTACGCCAGTCCAGCGTGCGCCCCACTATTACTATGTCTGTACTGTCGCCGCGGAACACCACGCGCGAACACGGATATGCCGCCGGTGCCGCTGCGAGCGCCAGCGCTGCAATTATTGTTCCAAAAGTTTTCATTTTTATTCTAATTCTCTGATATGGTTTGAATGTTAATTGTATAACTCGCCCGGAACAAAAAAAGTTCGGCCGTGGTGTTGTTCTTTAAAACTAAAAGCCTTAACTTTGTGCTGACCATCAACCGCGCGACGATGCGATACGTGACTACCGATACAAAACACACCGCCACCCTGGCCGAGGCAGCAGTGAACTGCTATGCCGGGGACGGTGCCCTCTATATACCCGAACGGGTGCCGGCTCTGCCGAAAGCCTATTTCAACAATATCGAGCAGATGACATTGCCGGAAATCGCCTATGTCGTCATGTCCTCGCTCCTGGGGACCGACGTCAACCCGCGGGTGCTGAAAGATATTGTCGACACCACCTTCAATTTCCCGCTTCCGCTGGTCGATTCTCCAGCCGGCGGAAATATCTCGTTCCTAGAACTGTTCCACGGCCCCACCCTCGCCTTCAAGGACTTCGGCACACGCTTCATGGCCGAATTTCTCAATAAGGTCATCGCCCCGGGCCGGAAAATGTCTATCCTCACCGCCACCACCGGCAATACCGGAGCCGCCATTGCCCATGCCTTCCGCAACATCAGTAATGCCGACATCTATATCCTGTATCCGCGCGGCGTTCCGGACCGCTTCCAGCATGCCATGTTCTCGGCCCCCGGCAACAATTCCATCCCCGTGGAGGTTTCCGGCGATATCGGCAAATGCAAGGAAATGGTGCGCAGGGCTGTTGAGGAACTCAACGGCGGCGACCGCCTGTTCATCAGCGCAAACAGCGTGAACATCCTGCGCATTCTGCCCCAGGTGGTGTTCTATTTCCAGACCTACGCACGCCTGCGCAGCCTGGACCGCGCCACCGCCGACGGTTTCACCGTTGCCGTTCCCTGCGGAAATCTCAGCAACCTCACCTCGGCCATAATCGCCCGGCAGATGGGCCTGCCCATGGGCAGGATTATCGCAGCCTGCGACTCCAACGACGACTTCGTCCGCATGTGTCGCGGCACGCTGTCACCGGCCGATTTCAACACATCGGCACGGCCAACTCTGGCCCGCGCTATGGATACAGGCTTCCCCTCGAACCTTAACCGCGTCCTCTGGCTTTGCGGAAACGACCTCAGCCGTATCTCGGATTATGTGACTGCCGAGAGCGTCTCCGACCGCGAGATTGCCGCCACCATAATCAACGAGCAGCAAGGGGGTTACACCGTCGACCCACACACGGCCGTCGCCCTGGCCGCCGCCAGGCGTCTGGCCCCCGAAGGCAAATGTGTGGTGATGGCTACGGCCCACCCCGCCAAGTCGCTAGACCGCATGACGGCGATTACAGGCCGTTCCGTTGAACTTCCGCTCCAGTTAACCCGTTTTATGTCAAAACCCCGGCCCGCAGTGCGTCTGGCTCCGTCGTTCGCGGCGCTCGGCAAACTGCTGGCCCATCAATAACCTTATAAATATTATACATCATGGCATCCAAACGCTCACTCAAAAAGAAAATCCAATACATCTGCGGCGATATCGCAGGCGAAACCATCATTGCCGCCAATTATGTCGACGGATTCAATCGCGAAGCAGCCAACAAGATTGTCAATGAAATTGCCGCGCTCCAGTCCGAGACCGTAGCCAAAATATCCTTCGCTTTCGACAAGGCTCCGCGCGACTTCGAGAACCGCGCTGAATACAACAAGGCCCGTCACGCCTACAACCGCGCCGCCTTTGCATCGCTGCGCAGCGATTTCGGCAAGCGCGTCAACGAAATCGTCAAGGAGATGAACCAGGCAATGCCTGCCGAGGCCCGCGAAGCCTTGAAAAAGAAATGAGACTCGCCGGCAGAATACTTAAACTTTTCGGATGGTCGGTGGAAATTACGGTCCCCGACTATCCGAAATGTATCATCTGCGTGGCCCCGCACACCAGCAACTGGGATTTCATCCTCGGCCTGCTGGCATATTCCTCCGTCGGTCGCAAGGCCGGATTCCTCATGAAGGAATCGTGGTTTTTCTGGCCCCTCGGGCCGATATTCCGCGCGCTTGGCGGCGTGCCCGTCCCACGGGGAAAGAAGCGCGGCGCCCTGGTCGAGACCATTGCGCATATGTTCCCCATGTCCCCGCGTCTGCAACTGGCCATTACGCCCGAAGGTACTCGCAGCGCCACAAGCCGCTGGCACACCGGCTTCCTTAACATAGCCCGCCTGGCCGATGTGCCTATCCTGCTGGGCGTAATCGACTACAAGGACCGCCATATAAGCATTGTCGACACATTCACTCCCACAGGCGACAATGAGGCCGACCTCCGCGCCGTGATGCGCTATTATCGCGGCGCAAACGCCCGCTATCCCGAAAAATTCATTTCAACTCCCGAACAATGAGCAATACCCTTAACGTTGCCGCGATTTCAATAGACACGCACTGGGGCGCACCTGCCGACAATCTTGCCATCCTGGGCCGCTGTCTCGACATCCTCGATCCTGAGACCGACCTCGTCGTTGTCCCCGAACTGTTCAGCACAGGTTTCGCATCCGACCCCGACGCCCTGGCAGAACTGGCCGAAAGCAACGGAGGAGGCACCATGCACACCGTCATGCAACTTGCCCGCCGCTACAACACCGCCATCGCAGGCTCGTTCATTGCCCGCTCGGGAAATCATATCTACAACCGCGGCTTCTTTATCGAACCCTCGGGCGAGGAAACG
>CAJJOO010000122.1 GCA_905193395.1 uncultured Porphyromonadaceae bacterium | reverse complement strand
TGTGCAGCATCCCATCCTCATCGCTCCGCGCAGCATGCACGATGTAGAGGTAATCCGCTATCCGGAGGCACCCGCCGCCGAGGAATGATTCCCGCTCCGGAAGTTGGTCAGCCAAATGGCCGCTTTCGTCAAAAAAACCAAAGGCTTCGTCAAAGACCGTCCGCAGAATTTGCAGGAGGTGCTGACGAAGCCTTAAATTTGCAATGTAATCAAACTCAGAAAACTTATAACAACAAAACCATACAACTATGAACACAAGCGAAGGAACAATGCCGCTGGGTGCCCAGACCCCCGCCCCCGACAAATCCAAGAAGTCTAACGCAGCCGGTGTGGCCGCCGCGGCCACCGGAGTTGCAGGTGCCGCCGCCGGCGCCGCCGGATATTATGCTTTCGCCGACTCGCCCGACGAGGAGGTTGTTCAGGCCGAGGATGAAATGACAGTTACGGAAAATCCCGGGGAAACCGTCACGGGAAGCACGGCCGCTGCCACGGGTGCCACAACCGGTACCGGCACAGGCGCAGCCGTACAGGGCGTTTCGCACGTTGGCCACACCACCGGCCACCACACTGTGGAGCAGCCTCCGGTCGAGCAGCCCGTTCACCAGCAGCAACCCGTTGAGCAGCCCCCGGTCGAGCAGCCCGTTCACCAGCAGCAGCCCGTGGAGCAGCCCCCGGTTGAACAGCCCGTGGAGCAGCCCGTCGAGCAACCTCAGGACCCCGTAGTCAATCCTCAGGTCGAGGTCGAGGAGAATCCCGACGACATAGCCGAGGCCATCATCGCGGTCGAGGAAGTCGACCCCGAGGATTACGACGGCGACCAGCCCTTCTCTTTCAGCCAGGTTGATACGGTCTACGACATTGACGGCAACGAGACCACCGAAGCCACCTATGTCGACAGCGAAGGCAATACCGGCGTGATGGTGGACCTCGACGGCGACGGCGTGTTCGATATCCTCAAGGAGGACAGCGGAGTCACATATACCATCCAGGACAGCGAGACTTTCCTTACCGTGGGCGATGCCGAATACGACGTCGAGCAGGGTTATATTGCCTACGACGAAGACGAGGACCCCATGATCGAGGACGATCCCGTCGACGATATTATCGACTCCGAAGACTTCGCATGACGCCATGGCCGACAATTTCATAAAATTCGGTTGTCCCAACAAGGCCTGTGGCAAGGTCTACCGGGTCAAGCATCCGGGACGCGCCGCCACGGTACCTTTCACCTGCCCTGCCTGCGGCCGCCAGTTCAAGATCAATATCCCGGCGCCCAGGCCCGAGGCTGCGCCTGCGACCGCTCCCGCAGCCCCCGCCGGAGGTATCAATGTCGGTGTGGCGCATCAGGCAGTCGCCGCCCCCGGGGCGGGTCTCAATCCCCTGGCCCAGCAGCAGGCCGCCGCTCCCCGCAAGCAACCCTATCAGGGTACAATCGTCAAGCAATACAACGATTTCGGCACGGTGACGCCCCAGAGTCCCGCTTCGGCCGTACTGCGGGTCTCGATGCACCGCTTCCTTCTCCCGGCCGGCGAAAAGGATTTCACCCTCAACGGCTACGGCTCGTGGTCAATCGGCCGCAAGGATGCCGAAACGCCCAGCGCAATCTCAATCACCGGTGATTCCTCAATCTCGCGCCGCTCGGCCGAAATAGAGGCCATGCCCTCGCCCGAAGGCACTATCTACATCTTCCGCGTGCAGAAAACACGCAATCCCATCTATATCAACGGCCGCCCGCTCCTTTCCGGTGACGCTATCCAGATTCGCTTCGGCGACCGTATCAAAATGGGCGAAACCAACATGCAATTCATTGATAAATAAATCACTCCTCACAATGGATACCCTGAAACCCGAAGACCTCAAAAATAATGCAAGGCTCAATAAGACGCTCAAGCCAGAGAAAACCGAAAAGCCCGAGCAAACCGACGACGCGGAATCGACGGTCGATAAAAAAGCAATGATGCGCGGCGCTATGGCAGCCGGCGCGATAGCATTGGGCGGCAGCGGAGTCGTTGCCGCAGCCCAAAGCCTCGGCACCGATGCCCCGGCCGATGATGAACCCGCCGGCGTCGACTATGAAATCGAGGATAGCGAAACTGTCCTGGCCCGCGCAGCCGCTCCTGCTCCGACCCGGCATGTCGCTCAGACCCACGAAATCAACGTCGTTCCCTCCGACCGGAACACTACCTCGTCCGAAATAGGGGACGTGCCGGTGGATGAACCCGCCGATGAGCCGCAGGACGAGGTTCCCGCCGAAGAATCCGAAGACGAACCTGAGGAAAATCTCGGTGACGACAGCGAGGAATTTGCTCCCGAACTGGGCGAAAAGCCTGCCGGCAACGACGAGGAAGCCGTCGAAGAGGAAACCGTTGAGGAGAATGACGATGACGATTACATTGAAATCGAAGACATCGACGACATCATTATCGACGACCCCGACGATATCGATCCCGAAGAAATCATCATTGAGGAAAACGATGAAATGCCCACCGGAGACCTCAGCGGTGAGGACATCGATTATGGCGACACCGGCTATATTCTCGACGACCCTATGGACCTCTGAACCCTGATAATCTCCCGCCTCTCTCCGCAAACTGTTTTACCATCCAACCTAAAAATAACTGCTATGAAATACATCAACGGCCTTCTGACAGCACTCGTTCTCCTCTCTCCCTTCGCAGCCGCCGCGCGTACAGCGCCCGAGATGACCGTGCCCCGCGACAGCGTCGTAGCCGTGGCCGCTCGTGCCGAAGCCGGCGACCCCGCCGCCATCAACACCCTGGGCATGTGGTACTACACCGGAGAAAAGGACTATACCCTCGCCGCCCGCTTCTTTGCCCGTGCCGCCAAGGACGGCGATGTCGCCGCAATCGGCAACCTGGGCCTTTGCTACCAGTACGGCAACGGCGTCGAAGCCGACTCGGTCAAGGCTATGGGCCTTTACACCAAGTCGCTGCGTGCCGGCAACCCCGGTTTGTTTGAAGCCATCCGTGCCAACGCCGACCGCGGCAGCGCCTTCGACTGCGCCGCAATGGGATACTTCCTCACCGAGGGAATCGGCTGCAAGACCGACTATGCCCTTGCTGCCCACTATTATGCCGTGCTCGCCGCCCGCGGCGACGTCAACGCCATGCGCGATGCCGGTCTGGCCTATCTCAACGCCAAGGACTATAAGAATTCCGTCGCGTGGTTCAAGAAAGGCGCTCTGGCCGGCGAACTGACATCGACATATTACTATGGTCGTCTGCTGTGCGAGGGTCTCGGCGTGAACGCCGACCCAACTATGGGCTTCGTCTATATCCTCAAGGCTGCCGAAAGCGGAATGGGCAATGCTGAGTATTATGCTTCGAAACTCTATCGCGAAGGCCGCGGCGTGGCAGCATCGGCTCCGCAGGCCGACCGCTGGCTCCGAACCGCCGCCTATCATGGCCTGCCCCGTGCCATCTACGATTACAGCCTCATGCAGGCCTCGCGCAACGAATTTGTCGAAGCCTCGTTCCTGTTCTCCTGGCTGAAAGACCGCCGTTCGTTCGTGCCCCAGATGCAGGCTCTGTTCACTGCCTCCGACACCACCAACATTCTCTCCACACCCTTCGGCCACTATGCAATGGCACTCGCCATGATACGCGACGGCAAATTCAAGGATGCCCGCAAGGAAATCAAGGCCATCGGCAAGGCCGGCGGCGCAATCTCCGACGTTCTTGAAGCGCAGATGCTCCTCAATCCCGCCTACGACAAGCACGATGTGCGCAAGGCAGTGAAGACGCTCACCAAGGCCGCTGAAAAAGACAATTATGCCCGCGTAATCCTGGGTGGTATCTACGAGCGCGGTGCCGAAGGCGTGGAACCAGACAGTGCCAAGGCCCTTGAATATTACAATCTGGCCGCCGCCGACAACTTCGCTCCCGCGTTCGTGGCCCTGGGCAACTATTATTACGAAGGCCTCCATGGTGGCCGCGACACGATTGAAGCCGTCCGTTGGTACCGCCGCGCCTTCGAGGCCGGATACATGACTGGCGATGCCGCAAACCGCTATATCACCTGCCTCAACGAGGGCGAAGGCACTCCCGACAATCCCTCGATGGCACGAAAGGTCGAAGCCCGCAAATATCCGGCAGCAATCACCGACTTCATCTCGCTGGTAAAGATACCGACTGATTCTAAGTAAGTTCTCCCCTCGTTCTCCTCTCTCTTTCCCCGTACCGCCGCGCCTCCGGGCACGACGGTACACCCATTTTGGCAGTTATCGGAGTTCTCAGTTCTCTATCCTCAGTTGGATGCCGTTCAATTTGCGGTACAGGTCGAGTGCATAGACGTCGGTCATGGCGCTGACGTGGTCCAGCACGGCCTGCACGCGGCCGAAGAGTGTCGGCGCCGATGTATCATATTGGTCGGGGAACTTGGCCAGCAGCAGTCGCGAATAGTTCAGTTCGGGGTGAATCACGGCATGTATCATCTTTTCGAGCAGGAAGGTGATAATCCGGTTACCGGCAAGTTCGATGTCCACCACATCGCCGGAATTGTAGATTTTGGCGTATGAAATGTCGTTGCAGCGGGCATAGCCGTTGCGTTCCAGTTCCGGAATATGGTCCAGCAGGCAGCCCGTCATCCGGCCTTCAAGAATCCGGTCTTCGCAGTCCAGGAAGGCCTCGGCGCAACGTTTCACCAGTATGCCCACGACGCACGAACGCAGGTAGGCGATTTTCTCGTTCGGGTCCGAGACATGCCGCATCACATCCTCCATCTCGCGGCGCCGTCCGTCGGGGAAATAGGCCAGGAAGGCTTCGATTACCTCGTGGGTGGTGAGGATTTTCAGTTTGTGGGCGTCCTCGATATCCATCACCTCGTAGCAGATGTCGTCGGCCGCCTCAACTATATATACCAATGGATGGCGGGCGTAGCGCAGGCCGCCGGCCTCGTTGTCGCGCAGCATGCCCAATGCGTCGGCCACCCGGCAGAAATCGTCGGCCTCTGACGAGAAGAAGCCGAATTTGCCTTTCTGGTTGGCAAGCATGCTTTCATAGGGATATTTCACGATGGATGCCAGGGTGGAGTAGGTCATGGCGAAACCTCCGCGGCGGCGTCCGCGGAACTGGTGCGTCAGCACGCGGAAGGCATTGGCGTTGCCCTCGAAGTGTGTCAGGTCGTTCCACTGCGCCTCGTCGAGCGTTGCCCGCAAATCCTGGCCCAGGCCCTCGCTGAAAAAGGTCGAGATGGCCTTCTCGCCCGAATGGCCGAATGGCGGATTGCCCAGGTCGTGGGCCAGACAGGCCGCCGCCACAATGTCGCCCAGGTGCGAGAAAACCTCGCTACATTCCGGATGCCGCTCGCGCAGCGCTACGGCCAGTTCATCGGCCATCGACTTGCCCACGCACGATACCTCGATGGAGTGTGTCAGACGGTTGTGGACGAAAATGCTGCCCGGCAGCGGGAACACCTGGGTC
>CAJJOO010000121.1 GCA_905193395.1 uncultured Porphyromonadaceae bacterium | reverse complement strand
CCTCACCGTCGGCGTCGTCACAGGGCCGATGCCCGAAAGCGCCCTCGGAGAAAACGGCGCCGACATCGTAATAAATTCCATGGCCACATGCGCCGAAATGCTTCCCCGTTTGTTATCTAAGATAGAAGTTGCCGGAATCTGACCCCGGCCCTCTCTGCTGTAACAAAACCGTCTTTCTGCTATCTGATTATGGAACAAAAGATTATATTCACCAATCTTGTAGGCGAAGCCATCGACACCCTGGTGGCCGACCTGGAAAATCCCCGTGTCTTCGTGGTAAACGACGTCAACACCGTCAAATTTGTGATGCCCGTACTGCTCGAACAGTCGAAAGCCGTGGCCGGCGCAACGCAGATTACAGTCAAGGCCGGCGACATCAACAAGAATCTCGATGCCGCACGCGGCGTATGGAAAGCCCTTGCCGACAACAACGCCAACCGCAATTCGGTGATTATCAATCTTGGCGGCGGCATGGTTTCCGACCTGGGCGGCTTCGCCGCCGCCACGTTCAAGCGCGGAATACGCTTCGTCAACGTGCCCACCACACTGCTGGCCGCCGTCGACGCCTCCGTGGGCGGAAAGAACGGCATCAATTTCGAAGGCTGCAAGAACCAGATCGGCACCTTCGCCGAACCCGTCGCATCCATAATCTCGACAGGATTCTTCATCACGCTGCCCCAGCAGGAACTCCTCTCGGGATATGCCGAAATGCTCAAGCACGCCCTTCTGGACAGCCCCGAAATGCTGGCCCGACTGATGAATTACAGCGTCGTATATCCCGGTTTTGACGCCGACCGCCTGCTCTCATTGCTCGAGGAGAGCGTCAACGTCAAGAAACGCATCGTCGACGCAGATTTCCACGAAAAAGGCCTCCGCAAGGTGCTGAACCTTGGCCACACCGCCGGCCATGCCTTCGAATCGCTGGCCATGGCCCGACGCTCACCCATCTCCCACGGTTTCGCCGTGGCACAGGGCTGCGTGGTGGCCCTGGTCATGTCCCACCTCGAACTCGGATTCCCCTCCGACACTCTCCACCAGTTCGCCGCTTATGTCCGGCAGAACTATAACGCCTTCAACTTCACCTGCGACGATTATCCCGAACTGCTGCGCTACATGGCCCAGGACAAGAAAAATACCGCCGACGGGTCCTACAACTTCACCCTGCTGGAAGACGTCGGCCGGCCACGCACCGACATCGAGATAAGCGCCGAAAAGGTTGCCGGCGCACTCGACATCTACCGCGACCTGATGGGCGTCTGAACGCCCTGCGGAACTCCACACCCTCTCCACACCAATCTGCTGCACAAAATCATGGGAAAAGTCAAGATTGCAAAAACCAACGCCGCACGGCTCCTGGACCGCGCCGCTATTCCATACGAACTCATTCCTTACGAGGTCGATGAAAATGACCTCGCGGCCTCGCATGTGGCCGCCTCGCTCGGCGAGGACATCGCCTGTGTGTTCAAGACCCTGGTACTCACCTCCGGTCCCGGGCATTTCTTTGTATGCGTGGTGCCCGGCAACTGCGAGGTGAACCTGAAAAAGGCCGCCGCTGCCGCCGGTGTCAAAAAAATCGAGATGATTCCCATGAAAGAACTCCTCGGCGTCACCGGCTATATCCGCGGCGGCTGCTCGCCCCTGGGCATGAAAAAGCCCTTCCCAACCTTTTTCCACAAAACCGCTACACAATTACCTTTTATATATGTCAGCGCCGGAATGCGTGGCCTGCAACTCAAGGTCGACCCGGCACAGTTGATTAAATTTGTCGGTGCAGAAGTAGCCGACCTTACAGATTAATAATGAATACTTTCGGCAAAATTTTCAGGCTCACGACAGCAGGCGAGAGCCATGGACCGGCCATTACAGCCATTATCGACGGCATGCCCGCCGGCGTGGCCGTCGACCCCGCGGCAGTTCAGGCCGCCGTCGACCGTCGACGCCCCGGCAGCGGGGGCATCTCATCGGCTCGCAACGAGGCCGACCGCGTGCACATCCTTTCCGGCGTGCTCGACGGCGTCACCACAGGCACCCCGATTGCGCTGCTGATTGAAAACCTGGACCAGCGCCCCTCGGACTACGACCACCTCCGCGACGTCTACCGTCCCTCGCACGCCGACTACACCTACCAGATGAAATACGGCATCCGCGACCACCGCGGCGGCGGACGCTCTTCGGCCCGCGAGACCGCAATGCGTGTGGCCGCCGGCGCTTTGGCCGAAGCGGCCCTCGCCGCACACGGCATACGCGTCCATGCATTCACCCGCCAGGTGGGCAGCGTGGCGCTGACAAAGCCCATCGAGACCCTTGATTTCGAGCAGGTTTATTCCCACCGAATGCGCTGTCCGGACGCCGAAACCGATGCCGAAATGGAACGCCTGGCCCGCCATGTGGCCGAAGCCGGCGACACCGTCGGAGGAATCATCGGCGGTGTAATCACCGGTCTGCCCGCCGGTCTCGGCGAGCCTGTTTACGGCAAATTCCAGGCCATGCTGGCCTCGGCGATGCTGAGTATCAATGCAGTGAAAGGATTCGACTACGGCATGGGCTTCGACGGCGTAAGCCGCCTGGGCAGCGAGATGAACGACCGTTTCGTGCTAGCCCGAGACGGCCGCATAACCACCATCACAAACCATTCCGGCGGAATCCAGGGCGGAATCACCAACGGCCGCGCCGTCACATTCCGCGTCGCCTTCAAGCCCGTGGCAACACTTATGCGCGAGACAATGGCCATCACCGCCGACGGACGCGAGGTCACGCTGCATCCCCATGGACGGCACGATTCCTGTGTGGTGCCCCGCGCCGTGCCTGTCGTGGCCGCAATGGCGGCCATTACGGCCCTCGACGCGCTGCTCATGGCCCGCGCCGCCCGCATCTGAGCCGGACAGCGGCGCTTATGGCCGGGTAGCACCCGCCGTCACTCGTCTATCGTATAGTTCAGGAAGTCGACCATCGGTTTGAGGGCCGACATCATTTCCGCGGCACGCTCGGGCCACGCGGGGTCAAGATAGAATTTCCGCCCCACTTCGGCGCATTTTCCATAATGCAGCAGGCGCAGATAGGCCGCCTGCGGATGGTCCTTGGCATATCCGCGCGGGACGGTCTTCAGCGTCGGCCCCCACCAGCCCGGGAACAGACGCTTCATCTCCGGAGCGTTGTCTATTGCCTCCCATTCCTCGAAATTGTCCACGATGGCGCGGCGGATTTTAGCCAGTTTGGCCGGCTCGGGTGCCCAGAGGCCGCCGAACAGTTCGTTGTCGTCGCCCGCCGATATGTAGTAGCCCGCGTAGCCCGAATTGCGACCGTTTTTCGTTATCTCCGCGGCCACATGGGTCTTGTAAGGCGTTTTGTCGGCCGAAAAACGCAGGTTGCGGTTTATGCGGTAGGTGCAGCGCGCCGCCGTCAGCATCGACAGTTCCGGACTCTCGACACTCAGCAAACCTATCAGACGGTCCAGGTCCTCGAGCCACATCCCGCGCAGACGCTCGAACTCGGCGCGGTGTGCGTTGAACCATACCCGGTCGTTGTTCACGGCCAGTTGGTCCAGGAAATCAAAAAGTTCCTTGAAATAATACATTCCCGGTCCTCAGAGGTTTTCGCGATACCAGGCACAGGCCTCGCGGAGTCCGCGGCGCATGTCAAATTCCGGAGCATAGCCCAGCAGGCGTCGTGCTTTGTCGATCGACGCCAGCGAATGGGGGATGTCGCCCGCACGGTTGGGTCCGTGCGTAGGCTCGATGTCGCGGATGGCGGCGTCGGCCTCGCCAAGGAATTCGCGCAGATAGTCAACCAGTTGGTTCAGCGTGGTGCGTTCGCCGTAGGCCGTGTTGTAAATCTGGTTCACGGCCTCGGGATTCTTTGTGGTCATGGCCAGCATATTCATCTGTATCACATTGTCGATATAGGTGAAATCGCGGCTGTACAGGCCGTCGCCGTTGATGTTCGGCGCCTCGTGGTTGAGGAACTTCTTCACGAACAGCGGAATGACGGCGGCATAGGCGCCGTTGGGGTCCTGACGGCGGCCGAACACGTTGAAATATCGCAGACCGATGTACTCAAAATCGCCGTAAGTGCGCGCGAAGACATCGGCATACAGTTCGTCGACATATTTGGTTATGGCATAGGGCGAAAGCGGCTTGCCTATCACATCCTCGACCTTCGGCAGCGACTTGCTGTCGCCGTATGTACTGGATGAGGCAGCGAAAATAAAGCGGCGCACGCCGGCCTCGCGCGAGGCGATGATCATGTTCAGGAAACCGCCGATATTCACGGCATTGGTGGTGGCCGGGTCCTTTATCGAACGGGGCACCGAACCCAGGGCGGCCTCGTGGAACACATATTCCACTCCGTCCACGGCCTTGCGGCAATTCTCGATATTGCGGATGTCGCCGACCTGCAGTTCAAAAGACTCGGGATAACGCTCAATCAGGGGGATAAGGTTGTGCATGTGGCCCGTGGCAAAATTGTCAAGACAACGCACACGATAACCATTTTCCAGTAGATGCTCGCACAGGTTCGACCCGATGAATCCGGCCCCTCCGGTAACTAAAACTTTGGTAGACATTATATTGCTAAGAAATTATTAACAAATCAGTAAAACGGCCGCTCGTCCGGCGGCCCGTCCCGCAAAGTTACAAAAAACACCCCAATAAAACAACGCC
Source organism: uncultured Porphyromonadaceae bacterium (assembly GCA_905193395.1). Lineage (GTDB taxonomy): Bacteria > Bacteroidota > Bacteroidia > Bacteroidales > Muribaculaceae > CAG-873. The sequence goes on along the minus strand of CAJJOO010000121.1, from coordinate 790 downwards.
CCCCAAAGCGCATCACAAATGCATCACAAATCGGAGTCCAACAATCGGTCGACCTCAGATTTCAAAATCGGCAAATGGCGGACCACTATCCCCCACATGATATCATCAGTGACGCTGTCGTAACCATGAATTACGTAATTGCGGGTATCTACTATCCGTCGAGCGGAGGTAATATTTATTTCAGGAGCATTTTTCAATAATCTGTTCATGGCCTCGCCGATGATTGTAATATTGCGCTCAATTGCCCGACGCAGACACACGTCAGACAAATATACATCATAACGCCTTGGCCGACTCTCAAAGAAAGAATCTATTTCCGAAATCGCGCCACTGATATCTTCAAGGGTCTTGCTTATAGCGCGCTCCATAATAATTTACGGGTTTCGTCGACCTCGGCCCGGAAGAATCGGTTTTTAATCGACTTGTTCACCACCATATCCACCTTTCGGCCTACAACATCCTCTATTTCATGGATAAAATCGAAGAAATTGTCGGCGTAGTCAAGCAGTTCAATCTGCTTTTCGTCAAAATCGACAATAAAATCCACGTCGCTTTCGTCGTTGAAGCGGGGGGTGAGGATTGAACCGAATACCCACAGTTTCGCAACCTTGTACTTCTTGCACAGGGCCACAATCTTGTCCATATTCATCTCAATCATCTTCATACCGGGGCAAATATACGTATTTATAACAATATAACAAAAAAGCGAACCGGAAATTTTTCCGATTCGCCGAGTTGTGGAGTACAGCGGACTCGAACCGCTCACCTCGACACTGCCAGTGTCGCGCTC
>CAJJOO010000120.1 GCA_905193395.1 uncultured Porphyromonadaceae bacterium | reverse complement strand
TCCGACTATCTGCAATACCTCACCACCTCGGCCAACACCGTATATCAGATGCTGTTCGCCTACCGCGAGAACCCCGGCATCTGGGCCGACCATTATGACGCCAACGGGCGTCCCGGTGCCAACGGCATCGCCGACATCCTCGACGAGGCCCGCTGGGGTCTGGAATGGATGATGAAAATGAATCCCACAGACACCCTGTTCCTGAACCAGATTGCCGACGACCGCGACCACAAGTATATCGGCGCTCCGCAGGACGACAATGTCGATTACGGCTGGGGACCCGGCACAGGGCGCCCCGTATATCCCTGCATCGGCCATCCCGCAGGCCTGCGCAAGTACAAGAACGAAAGTTGGGGACTGGCCTCGTCGGTAGGCAAATTCGCCTCGTCGTTCGGCCTCGGCAGCGAGATATTCGCACAGACGGACCCCGAATTCGCCGCCGAACTGGCACGCCGCTCGGCCAACGCCTATAAAGTGGCCGAAGCAAATCCCGGCGCCTGCCAGACATGCTCCACCGTCTCGCCGTATTACTACGAAGAGGACAACTGGGCCGACGATATGGAACTTGCCGCCATGGCACGCTACCGCGCCACCGGCGACCGCAAATTCGTGACCGAAGCCGTCAACTACGGCCGTATCGAGCCGATTACACCCTGGATGGGTGCCGACTCGGCACGCCACTACCAGTGGTATCCCTTCGTTAACCTGGGGCATGCTGAAATCGCACGACTGGCCGGCCGCGAAGGCAATGAATTCCGCCGCAACATGCGCAGTGGCCTCAGCCGCGTGGCCGAACGCGCTGACGGCAACGCCTTCATGGTGGGAATCCCCTTCATCTGGTGCTCCAACAACCTCGCCGTGGCCCTCGTGACCCAGGCCATGCTCTACCGCGAAGCCACCGGCGACCAGACCTACCGCGAACTCGAAACCTCGGCCCGCGACTGGCTCTTCGGCGTCAATCCCTGGGGACAGACCATGATTATCATGCCCTCCGACTCGGGCATTTCGTCGCCCCTTGACCCCCACTCGGCAATGAGCAACATGTCAATCGGCAAGCACCCGGGACGCGACTATCTGGTCGGCGGCCTTGTCGACGGCCCCGTCTACGCCAATATCTTCAACTCGCTCTGGGGCGTCAACCTGCGCAACGAAGATCGCTTCGCACCATTCCAGAACAGCACCGTCGTATACCACGACGATTTCAGCGACTATTCCACCAACGAACCCACGATGGACGGCACCGCATCGCTCACCTTCATGCTCGGCCGCCTCTCATCGGCAGCAAAGAAATAAGAGCCGGGGGCACACGACTCCCCTGCCTCTACGATTCCACCGACTAACGTTGATAAAAAATTATAATTTACCGCCGGCCGCGAAACATTATAGCGCGGCCGGCGTATTTTTATTGACGAGTTGGGCCCAAAATCAATTTTTTTGCCTAACTTTGCGAAACATCAAGGGCTACGGCCCGCCAACAGAGATTTTTTAACCCCCTAACCTCATAACTGACATGGATAACCAAACCGAACTTCTGAAACAGGTAACAGCAAAAGCCCGGGAATGGCTCAGCGACAGTTACGACGCCGAAACACGCGCCGCCGTCCAGGCTATGCTCGACAATACCGATAAAACCGACCTCATTGAGTCGTTCTACAAGGACCTCGAATTCGGCACGGGCGGTCTGCGCGGCATCATGGGCGCAGGCACAAACCGCATGAACAAATATACCGTCGGCGCCGCAACCCAGGGCCTGGCCAACTATCTGAAAGAGGCTTTCGCAGGCCTCAAGGAAATCAAGGTGGCAGTGGGACACGACGTCCGCAACAACTCCCGCAAATTCGCCGAAATCGTGGCCAACGTCTTCTCGGCCAACGGTATCAAGGTGTTCCTCTTCGACAATTTCCGCCCCACCCCCGAACTCTCCTTCGCCATCCGTGAACTCGGCTGCCAGAGCGGCGTGAACATCACTGCATCCCACAACCCCAAGGAATACAACGGCTACAAGGCCTACTGGGCTGACGGCGCGCAGATTATCGCCCCGCACGACGTGAACATCATCAACCACGTGAGCCGCGTTCATCCCGCCGACATCAAATTCAACGGCGACCCCGCCCTGATTCAGATTATCGGCGAGGAAATCGACAACGCCTTCCTGGCCAACATCAAGGCCCTGTCGCTCGACCCTGAAGTAATCAAACGCCAGTCCGACCTCAAGATTGTCTACACCCCTATCCACGGTACAGGCGTGAAACTGATTCCGCAGAGCCTCCGCAACTACGGCTTTACAAATATCATCCACGTTCCCGAGCAGGACGTGCCCTCGGGCGATTTCCCCACCGTAGACTCGCCCAACCCCGAGAACCCCTCGGCAATGGCCATGGCTATCGCAAAAGCCAAGGAAGTGAGCGCCGACATCGTTCTCGCCTCCGACCCCGACGCCGACCGTATCGGCTGCGTGATCCGCGACAACAACGGTGAGTACCAGTTGATCAACGGCAACCAGATTGTGATGATTCTCATCAACTACATCATGCTGCGCAACCGCGAACTGGGCCGTCTCAAAGGCAACGAATACGTAGTCAAGACCATCGTCACCACCGAGACCATCAAGAGCATCGCCGAAAACCAGGGCATCAAGATGTACGACTGCTACACCGGCTTCAAATGGATTGCAAGCGTAATCCGCGAACTCGAAGGCAAGGAACACTACCTGGGCGGCGGCGAGGAATCCTACGGCTTCCTGGCCGAAACTTTCGCCCGCGACAAGGACTCCGTAAGCGCCATCTCGCTGATGTGCGAAGTCTGCGCCTGGGCCAAGGACCGCGGACTCGACTTCAACAAGATGCTGCAGGAAATCTACCTCAAAAACGGTTACAGCCACGAAGAAGGCGTCTCCGTTGTACGTCCCGGCAAGACTGGTGCCGAAGAAATCCAGCAGATGATGACCAACTTCCGCGAAAACGCGCCCAAGGCCATCGCCGGCAGCCCTCTGACCCTGATCAAGGACTATCTGACACTGAAAGCAACCGACGTCGCCACCGGCGATATCGCCCTGCTCGATTTCCCCGCAACGTCCAACGTTCTGCAGTTCTTCACCGCCGACGGCACCAAGATTTCAATCCGCCCGTCCGGAACAGAACCCAAAATCAAGTTCTACATCGAAGTTCACGACAAGATGTCGTCGCTCGACGATTACGAACGCTGCAACCGCGACGCCGCCGCCAAGATTGCTGCCATCAAGAAGGAACTGGGCATCTGAACCGCGTCCGGCCAATTCTGAACACTCTCCGCTACACAATGTTTCCGCCTCGGGGCGGGAACATTGTGTAGCATGATTTTAAAACCACCGCATCCACCACGCCACACAACCATATCTATATCCCGAAACATGGAGAATGAAATTCTGTATGAGGACAACCACATAATCGTCGTCAACAAACATCCCGGCGACATCGTGCAGGGCGACAAGACCGGCGATACGCCTCTGTGCGACATTGTCCGCGCGCATATCAAGGTCCGCGACGCCAAACCGGGCAATGTGTTTCTGGGTGTGGTACACCGTCTGGACCGTCCCGTGGCCGGTGCTGTGATTTTCGCAAAGACCTCCAAAGCCCTCGCCCGGCTGAACGACATGCTGAAACGCGGCGAGATACACAAGACCTACTGGGCGCTGACACGTGCGGTGCCCGAACCCGCCGAAGGGACGCTGACACACTACATCACCACCGTGGAGCGCAACAACAAATCCTATGCCTCGGCCACGCCCGTTGCCGGCGCAAAGGAGGCCCGGCTGCGCTACCGCCTTCTGACCCGCGGCACGAGCCTCAGCCTCGTCGAAGTGGAACTGCTCACCGGGCGCAAGCACCAGATACGCGTGCAACTCAGCGCAATCGGCTGCCCCATCCGCGGCGACCTGAAATATGGTGACCGACGCTCAAATCCCGACGGCAGCATCTCGCTGCTGGCAAGAAACATACACTTTGTACACCCTGTCTCCGGCAAGGAAATCGACGTCACAGCCCCGCTGCCTGCCGACGGACCCTGGCGCGGAATCGCCGAATCAATCTCTAACGAACAGATATGAAGAAGGAAGACCTGAAAATCGTGTTCCTCGGAACACCGGAATTTGCCGTTGAAAGCCTCGACCGCCTCCGCCGGCACGGCTGCAACATAGCCGCCGTAATCACCATGCCCGACAAACCTGCCGGCCGCGGCCACAAACTGTTGCAGTCGCCTGTCAAACAATACGCCGTAGAGCACGGACTGAGACTGCTGCAACCCGTCAGCCTCAAGGACCCCGAATTTCTGGCGGAACTCGCCGCAATCGGCGCCGATCTGTTCATCGTCATCGCCTTCCGCATGCTGCCGCGTGCCGTGTGGGAAATGCCGCCGATGGGAACCTTCAACCTCCACGCCTCGCTGTTGCCACGCTACCGCGGCGCCGCCCCCATAAACCGCGCCGTGATGAACGGCGAGCACGAGACCGGCGTGACCACCTTCATGCTCAAACACGAGATTGACACCGGCGACATCCTGCGCCGCGAAGCCATCGAAATCGGCGAGAACGAGGACGCCGGTTCCGTACACGACCGCCTGATGGCACTCGGAGCCGACCTGGTCATCGACACCGTCGACCACCTGCTGGCCGGCGACCTCAAGCCCCTGCCGCAGAACGAACTTCTGGCCGGCATCGAACCGACACCCGCGCCGAAAATATTCAGCGAGGACATGATTATCGACTGGACCCGCACTGCCCGCGAGGTACACAACCACATCCGCGGTCTGGCTCCCTCCCCCGCCGCTCGCGCCACCTTGGTAACGGCCGACGGCCGCGAAACTCCGATGAAGATTCTCAAATCCCGTCTCTGCGAAAAGTCCAGCGACAATCCCGGAACAATCTCAACCGACGGCGACCGCCTGCTGGCGGCCTGCGGCGACGGACGCTGCATTGAAATACTGGCGCTGCATCCCGCAGGACGCAAGCCCATGGACGCCGCTTCGTTCATGCGCGGAACTTCAACAGAGGGCGCATTTTTCGCCACAAAATAAAATTTAATAATTTTTTTCACTCGCCACGCAAAAATATACATATAAAAGCGCTAACTTTACATGCTGAAAGAATTGCCGAACCAATTGCGCCGACAGTTGTTAAAACTCTAAGAGCACTATATCGCTCAAGGAGAAGCAGACCAACTATTAAAAAACTGAAACAATGAACGATTCAGAGAACAAAAAGCCCCAAAGCGCACGCCGCCCGTCGCGGCTGCCCTCGACCCGTGCGATTCTGGGATTGACATTCGGCATATTCATGATATTCATCTATGTGGGCATGGGAGTCCTGCTGCTGATTAACTTCTTCGGCTGGTACGCGCCCAACCCGCTTGCATGGATTCGATGGCTCATCGGCCCGTTACTGATTGCCTACGGCTTCAGTCGCGGCTGGAGAATGTACAAATTCTTCACCCAACCCCAGGAAGAAGACGAC
>CAJJOO010000119.1 GCA_905193395.1 uncultured Porphyromonadaceae bacterium | reverse complement strand
ATATATTATAATTGTATCCGAATTTGTCGCCCTTGTACACGCGATGGTTGTAGGGGTCGGGATAGTTGAAGTTGTTGACCAGGTTGTCCGGGGCGAGGGTGATGTCGCGGTCGGAGAAGGGGTCGATATCAATCCAGAATTCGCCGCCGAGGAGGTCGCGCACGGTCTTGTAGTTGGCCGAGTTTGCGTAGGCGAAACTTGCGCCGCCCTGAAGGCTCATGAAGTTGTTGATGCGCGTGTTGATGTAGGTGTTGAATTTGAGGTTGAGCGTGGTGTTGATACGGTTCTCGAGGATGTAACTTGCGCCCTGCTTGCTGCTTTCGGGGAGCGAGAGGTTGGTGTAGTTGTTGAGGGCGTTGACCTGATAGAGGTTGTCCCAGTTAATCTGCGAGAAACTCTGGTCGTTCTGCCACAGCCAGGTGTAGTATTCGCTTTGGGCGGTAGGATTGCCGTCGTCATCGAGATAGTAGGAGGGCAGATAGCGGTAGTACGTGGGGTTGGGGTCGTTGGCCTTGTAGTACTGGAGGGCCGAGCGGTTGTAGTAGTTATAGGAAACAGCCAGAGCGGTGTTCACCGAGGTCGAGCCTTTCTTGTAGAGCCAGTTGAGCATGGCGGTGGGATCGTAGGTCTCGGTGATGCGCGAAGCGCGTTTCTTGCCCTGATACCAGCCCCAGTTGGGATTGTAGAGATTGTCGTCGAGCAGGTCATAGACCTCCTGGTATGTACCGGTTGCGGTGGCGCGCTGTGTGGGGCCGCCCCAGGCGGTGAACACCAGTTGGTTGTTGGCATTGATGTATTTCTCGATCGAGAGGAACAGACCGCCCGAATTGTAGAACGTACCGTCGATAACGCCTTCCTTGGCATAGCGGCCGATTGCGCTGACGGTGAAGGCCCAGCCCTTGGCATTGAGACCGGTGGAGTATGTCACCATGCCGCGCATCAGGTAGTTGCTGTTGGTGAAGGCCACGGAACCGTTGAAGCCGGGGGCGTAGAGGTCGGTGGTGGTGTTATAGTTGACGGCACCGCCGAGGTCGCCGTAGCCGTAGTTGCTGGCGCTGAGACCGATAGCGGTGGTCTTGTTACGGAAGCCGCGCGAGGTCATGCCCAGAAGCGACGAGAAGTTGAAGCGGCCGCGGACCAGGTCGTTCATCTGCACGCCGTTGATGTAAACGGCCTGATACTGGCTGTCATAACCGCGGTAGCGGAAATACATGGGACCGAAGTTGTAGGAAGCGGTGTTGTAGAAGATATCGTCGTTCGCACCGGTCAGTGCGGCGATACCCTGAGTGTTGTCATCCTCGTCTTCGAGGAGAGCCTCGTCGAAGACCATGTCCTCGGCGTCGCCGTAGTAGTCGTCCTGGCCGGCCGGGGTCATTTTGATCTGGCCCAGGTCGTTGGCGCCGGCGTGGATGGTGACATCGATACCGACGCTGTTGAAACCGTCGCAGGTAATTACAAGATAGTCGTTGGCGGGTTTGGCCTCAAGCCTGAAATCGCCGTTGAAACCGGTGGTAGTATTTGCACCGGCGCTCTGCAGTTTCACGTATGCTCCGCTGACAGGGCTTCCCGAGGTGCTGTTCACGACCACACCGGTGAGGGTAGCGGACTGTGCCATAATCGGCAACACGGCCGACAACAGCGCTAAGAGAAACAATTTTAGTCTCATGCAGTTTTGTAGTTGATTTATACTATATTAGGTTATTTTTCTATCGATTTGCGCGCCGGACGGGGCAGCCCCCGGACGGACGCGATGCGTTTTAGCGGCTAAAATTACACAAAATTCACGATTCGCGCGCGAGAGGAGCGTTGGTTTAACATATGTTAAAATTTATCAACCGACACCCGCAGTCATGGGACATAGAAGCGGACTACCGTCCGTGCTCTAAAAAATCACTTATTTTACAACAATATCAGCCGTAAAATTCGCTGTTACAAAAAAAATGACTAACTTTGGGGCATAATTGCCGCGCATGTTTCAGCGGCATAATTACAGACCGAAGCATAAACTCAGTTCAAGAATAAAACGTATGTTCCGCAAATTACTCGCAGCCGCCGTAGTGGCGTTGCTCGGCATTCCCGCCATGATGGCCCAGCAGGGCATGCAGGCGGCCGGAATCGCCTTCTACAACCTGGAAAACTTCTTCGACACCATTCCCAACAACCCTCTGGGACGCGACCTGGAATACACCCCGGGCGGCCAGAACCGCTGGGACTCGCGCAAATACAACAACAAGGTTCATAACCTGGCCACGGCCATTGCGTCGTTCACCACACGAGTCACTCCGAAAGGACCGGCCATAATCGGCGTGAGCGAGGTCGAGAACCGCGGCGTCCTCGAGGACCTGGTTGCCGCTCCGGAACTGCGTCCGTGGAACCTGCAGATATGCCACCACGACTCGCCCGACCGCCGCGGCATCGACGTGGGGCTGCTGTACAATCCGCGCTACTTCAAGGTCGAGAACGTGACCAACCACCGCCTGACAGCCGTTCCCTTCGCCACCCGCGACCAGATGTGCGTGACCGGCCTCCTGATGGGCCAGAAGATTGCCATCATCGTCAACCACTGGCCGTCGCGTCTGGGTGGACAGGAGCAGTCGTCGCCCAACCGCGAGGCCGCCGCAGCCCTGTGCCTGGAAATCGCCGACTCGGTGTGGCGCGTCGACCCCTCGACCGGCGTCATCATCATGGGCGACCTTAACGACGACCCCATGGACAAATCCTGCGCCCAGGTTCTCGGCGCCGTGAAGAAGCCCAATGGCGTGGGCGACCACCAGTTCTTCAATCCCTTCTGGAAAATGCTGGATGACGGCATCGGCACGTTGGCCTACAAGAGTTCGTGGAACCTGTTCGACCAGATTATCCTCTCGGGCAACCTGGTGAACACCCCCGATACCCGCTGGCACTACCACCGCGCCCTGGTACACAACTACGACTTCCTGCGCGACACCGAGGGCAACCGCCAGGGCTATCCCAAGCGCACCTTCGCATCAGGCTCGTACCTCAACGGATACAGCGACCACTTCCCCACCGAGGTGATTCTCGTCCGCAAAGTGAACCGCTGAACCACAATAACAAAACTTTGAATACCAATTAATATTAATCCGTATGAAAAAACTATTACTTTCACTCTCACTTCTGCTGGGTATGTCGACGATGGCCAGTGCAGCCGACGTCACCCTCCCCGCAGAGGGCAAGACCTGGAACGGCTATGAATGGACCCAGAACGGCACTGATTTCACAGCCACTGTCGAAGGCTACACCCTGGACCTGAAAAAAGGTTCAAGCACCAGTAACCTGGTATCGCCCGACCAGTACTCAATCCGCGTTTACGCAGGCGCCAGCCTCACCGTGACCGCCACCGCCGAGAACGCTTTCAAGCAGGTGGTGGTTGTTGCCGATGCAAAGTATTCCAAGGCCATAGCAGCAAATGCCACCGGCTGGACTGCAACTCCCGAGAACAACGAGAGCGGTATCCTGACAAAGGTAACCTTCACCGCCACAACTCCCCAGACCTCCATCACATTTGACGGCGCGGGCAAACAGATGCGCGTACAGAGCATCACACTCTCTACCGAAGCCGGCACCGTTACACCTCCTACCCCTCCCACTCCCGGCACCGACATCTCGAACACACTCGAGACTGCCTACGATGTGACCAAAGCCACCGAACTGGTCAAAGCCGGTCTGGGCCTGGACACCAAGGTGTATGTAAAGGGCACCATCACCGGTACTGTTGACATCAGCACCCAGTATGGCAACGCCACCTACGACATCACCGACGGCACCAACACCATGAAAGTGTTCCGCGGCTACTACTTCAACGGCGACAAGTTCACTGCCACCGACCAACTGAAGACCGGCGACGCCGTTGTCGTATACGGCAACCTCACCGACTACAATGGCGCTGCCCAGGTTAACACCGGCAGCACGCTGATGCTGCTCAACGGCAAAGGCGCTCCCGCCGCCGAAACCATTGAAGTAGGCGACATCGCTTCCTTCCTGGCCGCAGCCAAGGGCACGGTTGTCAAATTCACCTGCCCCCTGACCGCTGTTTATCAGAACGGCAACTCGCTGTACGTCACCGACGCCAAGGGCGACTTCGCTCTGTTCTACGGCAAACAGACCCAGACTTACGAGAACGGTATGGTAATCCCCGCCGGTGCAAGCGGCAAACGCGACGAATTCCACGGTGCAGCCCAACTGGCTGTTGACGCCGCCACCTTCGGCGCAGGCACCCCCGGCACTCCCGTTGAACCCGTCATCATGCAGGTTGAGGAAGTCGCTTCCGACCTCGCATGCCACTATGTTAAGTTCGTTGGTGTCGACATCGCCGCAGCAGGCGCCGACCGCACCTTCACCCTCACCGACGCTTCCGGTTCGGTAACTCTCTACCAGACATGGACCAACGTCGAAATTCCCACCGGCACAGGCTTCACCGTTGAAGGTTTCATCGGTCTCAACAACGGCAACGTGCAGATTCTCTGCGCTGCAGTTAAATCGGCCACCGGCCGCGAAATCGTCGCTACTCCCGAGTTCACTCCCGGCGCAGGCCAGGTAACTGCCGGCACCAAGGTGACCATCGCCAGCGCAACCGAAGGCGCAACCATCTACTACACTCTCGACGGCACCAACCCCACCGCTGCCTCGACCAAGTATGCCGAAGCAATCACAGTCAACGACGCCGTTACAATCAAGGCTATCGCCGTGAAGGAAGGCATGGATGACTCTGAAATCGCCACCGCCGCCTACACCATCCGCACCGTAGGCCCCGTTACCGGCACCGACGCAACATTCAACTTCGCAGATCCCTCGACCCTCGATCCCGCTTACAGCAAGGACGATGCCGTTGCCGACGGTAAGGACGGCAACCTGAAGATTGACCTCAAGAACGGCGAACTCTTCTTTGCCAATGGCATCACCATCTCGACTAACGCATCCGGCAACGCAACCCGTCTCTACTGGCAGGCCAAGACCGAAGCCTGGTCGTTCCGCATCTACAACAAGTCTGTAACCACAATCGCCTGTGGCGAAGGCTACAAACTGCTGTCGATTGAATTCACACCCCAGACCGACGCCTACGCCACCGTTCTGAAAGACAAGTGCACATTCAGCGCCGGCACTCTGGCCGACAACGTGCTGTCCATTCCCGAAAACGGCAACGTTACTTCCGTTGACATCAGCGCAACCGCAACCTGCGGCTTCACCGCCATCAAGGTTGTCTTCGCAAAGAGCAGCGGCATCAACGACGTTGAAATCGACGCCAACGCTCCTGTTGAATACTACAACCTGCAGGGTGTACGCGTTGAAGGCGAACTGGTTCCCGGCCTCTACATCCGTCGCCAGGGCAACACCGCCTCCAAGGTACTCGTGAAATAATATTTCACACACATAATTATCAGGAAAAGCGTTCCCGCAGCCGGGGACGCTTTTTCTGTTTCAGGACGGGACATGAGCGGATGCCCCGTTTTGGATTTTTAAGGATGTTGCGGCAAAACATTCCAATTTCTGGAATATTCAGACTAACA
>CAJJOO010000118.1 GCA_905193395.1 uncultured Porphyromonadaceae bacterium | reverse complement strand
AAAAAACGAGATGCCCCTGCTCCTGCCCGCTGCAAAGTTAACGTTTAATTCCGAAAAAACGCCTTCGACGCCGTAATTCGTCCAAAATAATTTAGTATAGGCGCTACAAATTACGCAGGTTACGTCGAACATCACCCAACATAGGCATTATAAGATATAGGAACGTCATACACAATATATATTATAAGATTTATTGATGCGTAAATAACTGCACCGTAAAATCAGGAATTTCGGAAAAAGTATTGGTAATGACTGAAACAGACCGCCGCCTCCTGACCCGCACCTCGTCAGGGCGTTAATGTGTCATAGGAAGAAGGCAAATATGGCCTGAGCGATGGCGCCGCCAACCCAAGCATCAGCAATTTCAATCTATTCAGTTTACGATTGAAACCGATGCTGTCTTGCCCTGCATAGGAAATCGCGTTATTAAGACGGAAAAGCATTTTGCCATCTTTAATAACGTATAATTCATTATAAAAGGGGCTGTACTCAGTCCTTCCCAACGGCCTCATGGATTTAGCGGCTATTGCCAATGAATCATATCCCCAGGTGATAGTCTTAACATTATCTTTAATAAACAAAAGCGTATCAAGCGGGACAGTATATGATGTATCAATATAATGACGTGTCGTACCGTTATAAAAACGGATTTCGGCGGAATCAAAAGTGATTAACGACCATATAACCCCATGATGTCCAGTACAGTAAAAGATGTAATTGTTACTGCTTATTGATTCATCGTGCTTCTCTAATATGGATTGTATCCATAATTGCTCCTGCCCGACGGCATAATCATCATTTGCGGATAATGTTGAGCAGAAAAATGCTGACAAAAACAGCATAAACGCTATGATGATTGGCCATTTTCTCATTATCTATAACTTGGTAAAAGAGAGCAAGCAGGAAATGTACCATTGTCAACAATACATTTTCCATCTGCGCAAATATACAATAGCCTTTATTAATTTGCTTCACATAATTATATGTTTCGCAACATATCATCTACTCATCTACGCGGGGGTGGGCGGGCTGTTGTTAAAGTTTTATTAAACTTACGGGTGGCGGAAATACTTTCCGGAGTTTATGGCTAACTTTGCGCCATGGAAACAACCCGGAGGATTCTCGTTGTGGACGACGAGGAAACATTGTGCGACACCCTGGCCTTCAACCTCGAGGCCGAGGGCTATGCCGTTGCCACCGCATACAGCGCCGAACAGGCCCTGAGCATGAACCTCGCCGACTTCGATCTGGTGCTCCTCGACATAATGATGGGCGAGATTTCCGGCCTCCAACTGGCACGTATAATGAAATCGAACCCGGCCACAGCCTCCGTACCCATCATCTTCTGCACCGCCCGCGACACCGAGGACGACATGATAGAGGGCCTCGACACAGGCGCCGACGACTATATAATGAAGCCCTATTCGCTGAAAGCCGTCCTGGCCCGCATCCGCACGGTTCTGAGGCGCACGTCGCCCGAAAAGTCTCCCACAGCCGCGCCACAGAATGACGGAAAGGTGGCCTACAAGGGTCTGGTACTTTCGGGCCGCACACGGACCTGCACCGTCGACGGCACCGAGGTGAAACTGCCGCGGAAAGAGTTTGAGATTCTCTACCTGCTGCTGTCGGACCTCGGGCGTGTGTTCTCGCGGGCCGAACTGCTCGAAGCCATCTGGCCCGACGAAGTGGTGGTGCAGGACCGCGTGGTCGACGTCAACATCACCCGAATCCGCCGCAAGATAGGCATTTACGGCAAGAACATCATCACCCGTTCGGGCTACGGTTATGGCTTCGTCGAATAAACTGTCGTATTCCCGGAGGCTGTTCCTGTGGCTTTTAGGCTACTCGGCGCTGATGGCCGGATGTTTCGTGGTCTTTCAGTATCATCGTGAAAAGGACTTCAAGGCCGCCGAACTCAACACCCGCCTGCAACTGATCAATACCTACATCCTCACCGAACTGGCCGAGGGACAGCGGCCCGAGGAAATCAGTCTGGCCGACTTCCATCCCTTCGAGGACATCCGCGTGAGCGTCATAACAGACTCGGGCGACGTAGTTTACGACAATTCTACCGACGCCGTGCCGGCGGCCAGCCACCTGGACCGCGAGGAAATCCGCCTGGCCATGGAACGCGGCTCGGGCTACACCGTCAGACGCCACAGCCGCAGCACGGGCAACAATTATTTCTACTCGGCCACCCGCGGCGACGACGGCTACATCGTGCGAACGGCGGTGCCCTACTCCCTGTCGCTCAGCGCCCTGCTGAAAGCCGACTACACCTTTCTCTGGGCCATGGGCCTGATTTCGCTGCTGATATGCCTGTTGGGGTACTTCGCCACGCGGCGAATCGGCCAGCACATCCTGCGGCTGAAGGAATTTGCCGAAAATGTGGAAAAAGGCACCGTCATTTCCGACACCGCCCCCTTTCCCGACGACGAACTCGGAGCCATCTCGAACCATATCGTAAGCCTATACGCGCGCCTGCAGCAGACGTCGCGCGACCGCGACAAAGAACACCGCGCCGCCTTGCACAAGCAGCAGGAAAAGGAACGAATCAAAAAACAACTCACCAACAATATAAACCACGAGCTGAAAACGCCCGTGGCCTCGGTGAGCCTGTGTCTGGAAACGATACTGACACACGAAAACATGAGAGAGGAGCAGCGCACCATGTTCCTGAAACGCGCCGTTGCAGGCACCGACCGCCTGCAACGGCTGCTTTCCGACGTGTCGCTGATTACCCGGATGGACGACGGCAGCGCCTCAATTGAAAAAGAACCGCTGGACCTGGCCGAAATCATAGCCGCCGTGGCCGACGACCACCGCCTGCCGGCCGATGCAAAAGGAATATCCATCACGAACCTGGTGCAAGGCCCCCTGCCGGTGACCGGCAACCGGGCGCTGCTTGAAGCCGTGTTCAACAACCTGGCCGACAATGCCATCGCATACAGCGGAGGCACGGCAATCACCATAGGCCCCGTAACAGCCGGAAACGGAATTATCACCTTGACATTTGCCGACAACGGCTGCGGCGTGGCGGCCGAACACCTGCCCAGGCTTTTCGAACGCTTCTACCGCATCGACAAGGGCCGCAGCCGCGCCTGCGGCGGCACGGGCCTGGGGCTGGCCATCGTGCGGAACGCCGTGGCATTCCATGGCGGGGAAATCTGTGTGGCCAACCGCACGGGCGGCGGCCTGGTCTTCACCATCACCCTGCCGACGTCATGAGCCGCCATCCCCGACAGGGATTCCTGACGTCCCGCGACGCATTTTCCATTCATATTTCAACGAAATGAGCCATTCCGGCAACTGTTTTGCGCGGTTTTTGACTTAGAATTTTTATTTTCGCCGAATTTGATGTATCTTTGTGCGCTTAATTGGAATAGTAATTTTAAAACCGCTAAATAAATCAATGGCAACTCTTGAAAAAATCAGAAGCAAGTCTGTGCTGCTTTTTGTGATTATCATCGTAGCCCTGCTTGCCTTCATTCTGGGTGACTTCCTCACATCCGGCCGTACCTACTTCGGGTCCGGTACGACGGTGGCTCGCGCCGGCGACGTAAAGGTAGAATACAACGACTACCAGAACCGCATGAACGAGATGAGCGAGCAGTCGCGCAACCAGAACATCGACAACGGCGTTCTGTCGCAGCAGGTCATCAACTCCCTGCTGGTGGAAAAACTCCTTCAGAAAGAATACAACGACCTCGGCATCGTTGTCACCGACCAGGAACTGAGCAACGCCCTGGTGGGTCCCAATCCCCACCCCGCAGCAATGCAGTTCATCTACAATATGTCGCAGTATCTCGGTCTGCAGGCACCCTCGGGCGTCGACGTGCTGAACGCCGTCAAGGACCCCACCAAATACAACCTGCCCGCCGAAGCCGCCGGCCAACTGCAGCAGGCATGGACCTCGCTGGAATCGCAAATCGAGCAACTGATGCTCAACGAGAAGTTCAACCGTCTGGTCCTGGGTCTCTTCACAGCCAACGACCTTGACGCCCGCAGCCTCTACGAGGACATGTCGACAACCCGTCACATCTCGTTCGTAGCCAAGCCTTTCAGCGCCGTCGAGGACAAGGACGCCGAAATCACCGATGCCGACCGCAAGGCAGCCTGGGAACAGAACAAGGGCCGCTACCGCATCACCGAACCTGTCCGCTCGGTCGACTATATCCTGGTTAACATCGAACCCTCGCAGGCCGACCGCGTAGCCGGCCAGCAGGCTGTCGAGAACGCCCTCGCCACCCTCAACTCCACCGAAGGCACCGAGGCCATCGCCGCCGACGCCCGTTTCGTGGTGAACCGCGCCACCGCAACCCGCAGCCAAATTCGCGACAACGCTCTCAAATCCTATCTCGATTCCGCTTCCGTGGGTCAGGCAACACTGCTCAACACCGTGGGCGACAACTTCACGCTGGTGAAACTGCTCGGCGTCGACAATGACATCGACTCAATCAACATCTCGTTCGTGGGATACGCCAAGGGCGGCAACGTAGACTCCCTGATGGCCCGCGTTAACGGGGGCGCCACAATGGCATCACTCATCGACAACGAGAACGTGCTCGGCCAGGATTCAATCTGGGCCTCGCTCGTCGCTCCCGGCATCCCCGCCAACATCAAGGCCGCTCTGACAGAACATGCCGTAGGCGAACTCTTCACCGTGGCCGACACCATCAACGGCCAGGGCGTACAGACCCTCTACCGCATCAACCGCCGCAACGCTCCGGTACGCGTTTATGACGTGGCCGAAGTCACCTATACCATCGACCCGTCGCAGGAAACCCTCAACAAGATTTCCAGCGACCTCCACACCTTCGTGTCCAACAACTCGTCGGCCGCCGACTTCTCGGCCAACGCCGCCGCTGCCGGCTACACCATCCTGTCGACAGCCGTTTCGGCAAGTTCGCCCATGGTAGGCCAGGCCCGCGACTCGCGCGCAGCCGTCAAATGGCTGATGAACGCCAAGGAAGGCCAGGTGATGCCCGTATTCCAGGACAGCAAGCAGACCTATATGATGGCTGCCGCTCTGAAAAACATCTACGACGGCGAATACCTGCCCTGGAACGCCGACCTGATTGCATCCGACGTCGACGCTCAGGCCCTCCGCAACAAGAAGGCACAGGTGCTTATTGACCGTTATGCCGGCAAAGCCAACGACATCAAGGGTTATGCCCGCACAATGCAGGGCAGCGTACAGAGCGGCGACGCTATGTTCACCGCCCCCATGCTCGCCACAATCGGCTTCGGCGAAAGCGCCCTTCAGGGTATCATCGCCGCCTCGCCCAAGGGCAAACTCGTAGGCCCCGTTCAGGGCGACAACGAGGTGGTTGTATTTGTTGTTGACGGCATCGAATCCCAAGGTCGCGAATACGACTTCAACGAGTATTCCAACCAGTTCAACCGCCTGCTGAACCTCGGCAACATCCGTCTGCTGCAGGATCCCAACTACATGCGCTTCCTGCTGCTCGGCGACGAGAAAGAGGAGAACAACAGCCTCAACTTCATCCAGGGCATCGGCGAATAATTCCCGCACCTACCTGTTACACAACATAC
>CAJJOO010000117.1 GCA_905193395.1 uncultured Porphyromonadaceae bacterium | reverse complement strand
AGGCGCCACCGACTTCCATCAGTCCGACTAAGATAAGAATAATCCAGTTCATAAAAAGACTGTTTTTTCGGTTATCCTGTTCGAGGGCTGCAAGCAATCGCTTTTCGGGACTGATTCTCGGCGTCTCCTTCCTAAGGCTGCCGCAAATTTAGCCCGATTCCCGCGAAAAAAACAAATATCCGGATATGTTTTCATTGCCGCTCCGCGCTGTTGAATATATGCGATTTTTTTCGTACCTTTGCACCTGTATTTAACGAATCCATTTTTAACAATGTCAGAAGCAACAGAGAATTACGATGCTAATAAAATCCAGGTCCTCGAAGGCCTGGAAGCAGTGCGTAAACGCCCGGCAATGTACATCGGCGACATATCGGCCAAAGGCCTCCATCATCTGGTCTACGAAGTGGTCGACAACTCTATCGACGAGGCCCTGGCCGGATATGCCAAGAACATAAACGTAACCATAAATAAAGACAATTCGATAACCGTCATCGACGATGGCCGCGGTATCCCCGTGGACATGCACGAAAAGGAACACAAAAGCGCCCTAGAGGTCGTTCTCACCGTGCTCCACGCCGGCGGCAAGTTCGACAAGAGCAACTATAAGGTGTCCGGCGGTCTGCACGGCGTCGGCGTTTCCTGCGTTAACGCCCTCTCGACCTATCTCCGCGCCGAGGTCCACCGCAACGGCAAAGCCTACGTCCAGGAATACTCCTGCGGCAAGCCTACCACCGAACTGACAGTTATAGGCGAAAGTTCCCACACCGGAACCTGCATCACATTCAAGCCCGACGCCTCGATTTTCACCGTCACAGAATACGACTACCCCACCCTGGCCACACGTCTGCGCCACCTGGCCTTCCTCAACGCCGGCATCACGCTGACGCTGACCGACCTGCGCGTCACCGACGATGAAGGCACGCCGCTGAACGAAACATTCTTCTCGGCCCGCGGACTCCACGACTTCGTGGAATACATTGACGCCAACAAGGAATCGCTGATTCAGGACGTAATCCACCTCAACACCGAGCGTCAGGGCGTTCCCGTCGAAGTGGCCCTCACATACAATACATCGTACAACGAGAACCTCTATTCCTTCGTCAACAACATCAACACCATCGAGGGCGGCACGCACCTCACCGGTTTCCGCCGCGGCCTCACGATGACGCTGAAAAAATATGCCGAGGACAATAACCTGCTGAAAAACGCAAAGGTGGAAATCGCCAGCGACGACTTCCGCGAAGGTCTCACGGCCGTGGTTTCCGTAAAGGTCCTCGAGCCGCAGTTCGAAGGCCAGACCAAGACCAAACTCGGCAACAACGAGGTGATGGGCGCCGTCCAGGTGGCCGTCAGCGACGCCCTGCGCGTATATCTCGAAGAACATCCCCGCGAGGCACGCGCGATTGTCGACAAGGTGGTGCTGGCCGCCCAGGCACGCCACGCCGCCCGCAACGCCCGCGAGAAAGTGCTGCGCAAGTCGCCCCTGTGGAGCGGAGGCCTCCCCGGCAAACTCTCCGACTGCTCCTCGCGCAACGCCGACGAATGTGAACTCTTCATCGTCGAGGGTGACTCGGCCGGCGGGACCGCCAAAAAAGGACGCAACCGCCAGTTCCAGGCCATCCTGCCCCTGCGCGGCAAAATCCTCAACGTCGAGAAGGCCCTGAAACACCGCATTTTCGAAAACGAGGAAATCACCAACCTCTTCCGCGCCCTCCGCGTCACCGTCGGAACCGAGGAAGACAAGGAAGCCGTGAACATCTCCAAACTGGCCTACCACAAGATAATAATCATGACCGATGCCGATGTCGACGGCAGCCACATCGCCACGCTGCTGATGACATTCTTCTTCCGCCGCATGCGTCCCGTAATCGAGCAGGGCTACCTCTACCTGGCCACGCCCCCGCTCTACAAATGCAAATGCGGCAAGACCGAGGAATATTGCTGGACAGACCAGCAGGTGCAGACTTTCATCGACACCCACAGTGGCAAGACGACCGTATCGCGCTACAAAGGTCTCGGTGAAATGAGCGACGTCGAACTCCGCGACACCACCATGAGTCCCGAACACCGAATCCTCAAGCAGGTGAACATCAACGATGCCGCCGAGGCAGACCGTGTGTTCTCCATGCTCATGGGCGAGGACGTCGGCCCGCGCCGCGATTTCATCGAAGCCAACGCCACATACGCCAATATCGACGCCTGACCCCGGCGGCGACAACTCACAGACGGCGCCCTGCTTCCTGCGACGCAGACACAGCCGCAGGAAACAGGGCGTCCTCCTTCACCACCTCGCCGGGCCCGAGATTCCACCGGCACAAAAACAACGATTCCACCGCCGTTGTTATATATAAATAAGGTGGACCATCCGGGCACCGCAGCCCGCAGGCCGGAAACCCGGCACAACATTCTCCGCCTACATACTGACAAACAACACTCACGCAAGGCATGGCAAGAAATAAAAAAACATCAACCGACACAGCCGCCATACGCGCTGCCGTTGACAATTACATAGCCGCCGCACCGGCCGCCACGTTCAACTACCGCCAGGTTTCCTCCGCCGCAGGGTTCGATACCCCGGCCCAGCAGAGAGCCGTGGCCCTGTATCTGGCCGAAATGGCCTTCGACGGCGACCTTATCGAAACCGCTCCCGGCAAATACAAGGTCCCCACCCACAGCATCACCGCCACAGGCACCTTCGTGCGCCTGCGCAACGGAAAGAACAGCGTCGTGACCGACGACGACCAACAGTCGATTTTCGTGGCCGAACGCAATTCCATGCACGCCCTGAACGGCGACCGCGTCAGCGTCACCATCGCCGCCCGCATCAAGGGCCGCGAACCCGAAGCCGTGGTCAACGAAATCATCGAGAAAAAAGACCAGACCTTCATCGGCACGCTCCGCGTGGACCGTCATTTCGCCTGCCTGGTGCCCGATTCCAAATACCTGGCCACCGACATCCTCATTCCCAAACCACGTCTCAAAGGAGGAAAGACCGGCGACAAGGCCGTGGTGCGCATCACCGACTGGACCGCAGATTCCAACAACCCCCGCGGCGAGATTGTAGACATCCTGGGTAAAGCCGGCGAGAACAACACCGAAATCCATGCCATCCTTGCCGAATACGGCCTGCCCTACCGCTATCCCGAAGCCGTCGAAAAGGCAGCCGACAGAATCGGCGACGACATCACCGACAGCGAAGTGGCCGCACGCGAGGACATGCGCGGCGTCACCACCTTCGACCCCCGAGACGCAAAGGACTTCGACGACGCCCTGTCGCTGCGCAAACTAGCCAACGGCAACTGGGAAGTGGGCGTACATATCGCAGACGTGACACACTACGTGCGCCCCGACACCATAATCGACCGCGAGGCCCGCGAACGCGCCACCTCGGTCTATCTGGTCGACCGCGTCGTGCCCATGCTGCCCGAACACCTCAGCAACGGCATCTGCTCGCTCCGCCCCGACGAGGATAAACTCACGTTCTCGGTGATTTTCGAGATGGACAGCCGCGCCCGTGTGGTCAACAGCCGAATCGCGCGTACCGTGATACGTTCAGACCGCCGCTTCACCTACGAGGAGGCCCAGGAAATCATCGAGACCGGAAAGGGCGACTTCTCCGAAGAAATCCTCACTCTTGACGCCCTGGCCAAGCAGTTGCGTAAGGAAAGATACGAAAACGGTTCGGTGGACTTCGACCGCGTCGAGGTGCGCTTCGACATCGACGAGAAAGGCCATCCCACCGGAGTTTACTTCAAGGAATCCAAGGACGCCAACAAACTGATTGAGGAATTCATGCTGCTGGCCAACCGCACCGTGGCCACCTTCATCGGCAAACAGACATCCAAGGCCCGGCCCAAGGCATTCGTCTACCGTGTCCACGACGTTCCCGACCCCGGCAAACTCTCCGACCTGTCCATGCTGTCCAAGACATTCGGCTACAAACTGCGCTCGCAGGGTTCGCCACGCGACATCAACCGCTCCATCAACCGCATGCTCAGCGACCTCAAAGGCAAGGGCGAGGAAAACTTCCTCTCCACCCTCATGCTCCGCGCGATGGCCAAAGCCGTGTACACCACCAACAACATCGGCCACTACGGTCTGGGATTCGACTTCTACACCCACTTCACCTCGCCCATCCGCCGCTACCCCGACATGATGGTACACCGCCTGCTGGAACGCTATCTGAAAGGCGGCCGCTCCGTGAACCACGAGAAACTGGAAGAAGAGTGCAAACATTCCTCCGACATGGAGCAACTGGCCGCCAACGCCGAACGCGCCTCAATCAAATACAAACAGGTCGAATACATGAACGACCACCTCGGCGAGGTATTCACCGGCATCATCTCGGGCGTCACCGAATGGGGCCTTTATGTGGAACTCGACGAAAACAAATGCGAGGGACTCGTTCCCGTGCGCGACCTGGCCGACGACTACTATGATTTCGACGAGAAAAATTATTGCCTCGTAGGACGCCGCCACAACAACCGCTACCGTCTGGGCGATGCCGTCAAGGTCCAGGTGGCGCGCTGCAACCTCGAACGCAAGCAACTCGACTTCGTGCTTGTCGACGAGAAGAATCCGCCGCGCAGCCTCGCCACTCTCGACCGTCCCGCCGCCCCCGCGGGCCGTCCCGGCAAGAAGCAGACCCGCGAGCGTCGCCGTACCTCCGGCCGCAAGAAAGGCAACAAATAAACCACTATCGGCCGTTTCCTCCGTATTTACCAGGGGAAACGGCCGATATTGTCTTTCTATATCCCGCTATTCCAAAATTCATACTTACAATTCATCACAAGGCTATCTATGTCATCCCGGACCTATCTTAACATCAACGACATCCGCCTGTACGCCCCTATTGGCGTATCGGCCCAGGAGCAGCGCGTCGGCACACTGATATCCGTGTCGGTGGAACTCCACTACGATGCCGCCGCCGCCATGTCCAGCGACAGCATCGCGCACGCCCTCAACTATGCCGATGTCATCGACATGATTAAAAGCATCCTTTCCCAGCCGATTTCTCTGGTGGAACGCGCCGCACAACTCATCCGCCTGAACCTGACGCGGCATTATCCATCCATCACCTCGGGCCGCGTGGTCGTGTCCAAGCCCCATCCTCCGGTCTCAGGGACCGCACCCTCGGTATCGTTCACCCTGGAATGGTGATTCCATGCCGGTAAACAAAGCGCAGGCCGCAAGGTTCGGAACCATGCGGCCTGCTGTCATTATGTGTCTTATATCAGTTATGCAAATTGCCGTGAAATCATAGTTCGTCCATATCGAGGGCGATGTAATGCTGATAGGGATGCGCACAGCCGGGACACACTGCCGGAGGCTCGGTGCCTACGAAAGTGTAGCCGCACACCAGGCACTGCCATGTGATGGGGGTATCGCGTTTCCAAACGGTTCCGGCATTTACCTGTTCGGCATACTTGTCGAAGCGGGCTTTGTGGCGGCGCTCGACGGTGGCAATTGCTTCAAAGCGCTCGGCAATCACGGGGAAGCCTTCCTCGCGGGCCGTTGCGGCGGCGGCAGTATAGAACTCAAAACCCTCGGCCTTTTCTTCGGCGGAAGCGATATTCAGGTTCTCCAGGGTCGTAC
>CAJJOO010000116.1 GCA_905193395.1 uncultured Porphyromonadaceae bacterium | reverse complement strand
TCCATCCGTCGCAGTAACCGTGGATTTCGCGGTAGTCCCAGTCGGCCGTTGATGCCGGAGTAATGGCCGCCGCGGTGTGTCCGGCGGTGAAAGTGCGGCTCAGACTGACGCCGCCCCCGCCGTCGTTTCCGGCCGACATCACTATCACGGCGTCTTCGGCGCAGCGGTCAAGGTAGATGGTGAAAAGGTCGGTACCGTCGTGCGGCCCGAGAGAAGTGCCCAGCGAAAGGTTTATCACCGCCGGTTCGCCGCGTTGCCGCGCAAGTGATATGATTTCCTCTACGCCGGCCAGGATTCCCACGTCGTAGAGCGAGGAAGTTGTCGCCGCCATCGCCGCCCCGGTGGCGACGCCGCGGTATGTGTCGTCCGGCTTGCCGCCGCCGAGGATTCCGCCCACGTGTGTGGCGTGGTATAGGCCGGAATTGTCCGTGGGCAGCGTCGTCAGGCCGTCGGTGTGGATTTCTGAGATTCCGTTTGGTTCGTCGAACTGCGCCACCATTGCCAGATGGTCCCGGAAGATTGCGTGGCCCGGGTCGAAGCCTGCATCGGCAAAACCGACCGTCACGCCGCTGCCGTCGAAACTGCCGGTGCCGGGAACGTTGCCGGCGGTCACATCATCCGTATGTGTGGCGCGGCGTGCCACGTCGAGGAATGGGCGGCTGCGGCGTGCCACGGCGGTGCGGCGCACATCGGTGATTCCGTCGATTTCGGAGGCGTATTCCGTGGGGACATAGGTCAGCAGCAGTTCGTCGCGGCGATGCAGGATGCGGACACCCATAGCCTCGAGTTGCTCCACGGCCTGTTCGTCGGCGATGCGGATAATCATGGGTGTGAAGGGCGGCACGGCGTCCGCGCGGCTATGCGAGACGGCTGCGGATTCAAGATACAGGATGTCGATTGGTCCGGAAGCGGCGGCCGTTGCGGCGGCCAGTGCCATTGCGGCGGCTATCAGTGCTTTCATGGAGAGGAGTGGTTGCGGCGCCTGCACGTGCCGTTGCGGCGGCGGTTTCGGCGCGGATGGTGAAAAAAGGGGGAAGGGAAATTTGCTTCCCTTCCCCCGTAATTATGCTTTATCGCGGACTGAAGCGTGTGTCATTGAGCGACACTGCGCTGTCAGCGAACAGCGATGCGCTGCGAGTAACGTCCGTTGACGTTCACGATGTAGATGCCGGATGTGAGGCCTTCGGTCGAAACGGTGGCCGAACTGCCCTGCTCGGTGAAATTCTTCACGGGGCGGCCCTGGGTGTCGAATACGTTCACGCTGATGCTGGTGGCGGCAGCGTCGAAGATGTTCCAGTTGCCGGCGCCGTCGGGAGTGAAGAAGAATTCGCTTTCGCCGACAGCCACGTCGGTCACGGCTTCGCTGTTTTTGATTACCTCTTTAAGGCCTTCGAGGGCGTTGAACTTGCCGGCGCCCCAGCGCACGGGATTGGCTTCCGAGGCCACATACTGGTCTTTGGTGGAAGTGGAGGCTATGATTTTCTTTACATCGTCGACGGTGAGGGTGGGGTCGGCCTGGAGCCAGAGGGCGATACCGCCGGCCACGACGGGCGATGCCATCGAGGTACCCTGCATCACTTCCCAATAGTTGTCGCGGTCAAGATATTTCTGCGAGGCGGAGCAGGAATAGATATAATTGCTCGGGGCTACGTCTACCAGATAGGTGGAAATCGACGAGATGATGCCGCTGCCGGGAGCGCAGACTGCGGGCATGGTGCGGCCGTCGTGCAGGGTGCCGTAACTGGAATAGCCTGCGATTTCGTTCACTTCAAATCCCGAATTGTCCTGGTAGGCCATTGTGCCGCCGGTCTTGCCGGAGCCGAGGACGGGAATCTCCTTGCGGGTATTCCATGCGCCGACACAGAGGGTCTTGAATCCGCAGGCCATGCTGCTGATCGAGAAGTCGGAGTTGCCGTTGATGAAACCGCTCTGGCCGAGGCTCGAGAATTCGGCATCGTTCGAGTTGGTGGCCATCTGGATGTGCTGGCCGGCCGCACCCTTGATGCGGATGCCGAGGGCATAGCGGCGGGTCTGGTTGGAGGCCTGATTGACGTTGAGGGACATTGTCAGGCGAGCGCTGAAACGGTTGTTTGTACCGGCGTTGCGCGAGGTAGCGATACGGACAGACGAAGAAGTGAAGGCACGGTTGAAGTTCAGGTCGCGGATGGTGTTGCCGTCGCCGATGCCGGGGGTGGCGATGGTGACGCTCTGCTCGCTGCCGCCGTTGACGGTCTGCGAGGACAAGGTGTTGCCTGTGCTGGTGTCGTAGATGATGATTTCAGTGTCGAAGGGTGTCGACGAGTCGCTGTAGATGCTGATGGAGCCGGTGCCCTGATTGTCCATGGGAGCGAAGAAGGTGGCGAAGGAGTTGTCGGCCGAGGTGAATACCTTGTCGACAGACATGTTCACGTCGCCCTCGTTGCCTGCCGAGATGCAGATGATGGCACGTTCGCCGAGGCGGTCGAGCATCTGGCAGAACTGGTCGCTGCCGTCGTGGGGACCGACGTTGGAACCGATTGAAAGGTTAACGACGACGGGTTTGCCCTGTGCCTGTGCATAGTTGATCATGTTTGCGACGCCTGTGGTGATGTTGGCGTCGTAGAGTTCACCGCAACTGATGAGGATATCGGCTTCGGGCGCCATGCCGTAGTAGGGGTTGTAGTTTCGGGCCGATGCCACGCCGGCTGTGCCGTTCCATACAGACACCTGGCCGCCGCCGCGACGGTTGAAACTGCCGGCCATACAGCCGGTGGTGTGTGTGCCGTGGGTTTCGGTGGAGAGATCGGTGGTGAAACGGAGAACGTTGTCGCCGATGTATTCGTTGCCGATGCCTACGCCGGAGAAGTTCCACAGGGCCTTGACGCGCGACGAGCCGTCGCTGTTGCGGAAGTTGGCGTGGTTGGGGTCGAGACCGGTGTCGAAGATGGCGGTGAACACGCCGGCGCCCTTGAACGAGCCGGGCAGTCCGCTACCGCCTTCATGAATCACGTCGATGCCGGTGCCTTTGCGTGCGAGGTCGAGCATCGGAGTGCGGCGTTCGCCGAAGGACAGGGCCTTGACGAAGTCGCAGTCCTCGAGGGCGGCGATGTCTTCGAGGGTGCCGTTTGCGAGCACCAGGTCGTCGAGGTCGAGGGCGATTTCAAATCCGCGGGCTTCGAGGTCGGCTGCGGTTGCGCCGGGAGCCAGCGTTACGAATACGGGCACCTTGCTGCCCGCGCGCGAGGCCGTCTCGAACGAGAACGGCATGTAGTCGGTGTTGCCCAGTGAAATTCCGGGGTTGGCCTGCAGTGTCTGGTAGTCGTTGATAATCATGCGACCCTGAGCGTCAAATTTGCTCTGGGCCGATGTGGCGAAAACAGCGCCGGCGCCCGCAAGGGCAAGGATAATGAATTTTTTCATCGGATAGTCCTATGCTTGTTTCGGTTTTGTAGTTTTAATCTGAATCAGTTTACAAAGTTACTGATTTTTGGCGAAATTATGCGCGTTTATATATAAAATACACGCCGCAATGATGTTTTTTTAACATCTTTGCGGCGAAAAAAGACATTTTCGCTGAGAGTCCGGGTCAGATTTCGTAGTCGACGCAGGCGCGTGCCTCGCGCAGCGGGCCGATGATGGCGGCGGCTGCCACGTGGGCGGGATGGCCGGCA
Organism: uncultured Porphyromonadaceae bacterium; assembly: GCA_905193395.1. Lineage (GTDB taxonomy): Bacteria > Bacteroidota > Bacteroidia > Bacteroidales > Muribaculaceae > CAG-873. The sequence goes on along the minus strand of CAJJOO010000116.1, from coordinate 1,948 downwards.
TAAACGGCCACGTCGGCCATGGTGGGGAGGGTGGCGGTGAGGACGATGTCCCAATTCTCGGCGGGGTTTGCGTTTATGCCCACTTCGATTGCCTGCAAGGGTTCGATTACTGCGGGGAGGGCTTCGAGGGCCGTTTTGAATTTCCGGCATGCTTCAAGGCGTTCCGCCTTGTCGCCGTGCAGTTTGAATGTGACGATGTGCTTGACCATATTTCGGTGGATGGGTTATTGGTGGTTGAAGAGAATGTTGTTGATGCTTTTGAGGACTGTGTCGGCGTTGGTTGCGGGGACGGCCAGGCGGAACGCGCAGCCGTCGGCTGCAGTCGTGGCCATCATACAGGTCCGGCAGGCTTTGTCGGCAAGGCAGCGGCCCATGGCGGCGGTGACGGCGGCGGTGTCTCCGCCGGCCACTGTAACCACGCTCACATTGCTTTCCGTTGCGGCGATTGCATCGGAGGGCAGGTTGCGGAGGGCTTCATCGGCACGCTCGTCGCCTGCATAGAGCGCGAGGGCCGAGGCGTCGGCGACGGTTACGGCTTCGGCCTGAGTGGCCGATATGGCCGTGAGGACGTCGTGCATGAACAGGACGTCGGGGCGTTCGTGCGTCGATTTCACGCGCAGCAGGGTCATGCCGTCGAGCACAGCCACTGCTTTTACGGAAGTCTCCGTGTCGGCCCCGATTGTGGTGCCGGGAGCCTCGGGGACGAGGGTGTTGAGCAGTTTCACGGCGACTCCGGCCCGCATGGCCGGCAGGATGCAGTCCGGGTGGAGAATCTTCGCGCCGGCGCGGGCCAGTACCAGTGCCTCGGCGAAGGAAAGGCGGGGAACGGGACGGGTGGGCGACACGCGACGCGGGTCGCCGGTGTGCATGCCGTCGATGTCGGTCCAGATTTCCACACAGTCGGCGTCGGTGGCGGCGCCGATGATGGTGGCGGTATAGTCGCTGCCGCCGCGTTGCAGGTTGTCGACGGCGCCGCGGTGGTTGGTGCAGATATAGCCCTGGGTGATGATGGTTTCGGTTTCGGTTCCGGCGAGGAGCGTTTTCAGCCTTTCGGCGATGAGGTCGATGCGCGGGGCGCCGTCGGCTCCGGTGGTCATGAAATCGAGGGCGGGCAGCAGGGCGGCGTCTATGCCTTTCAGAAGGAGATATTCGTGGAACAGGGTGGTGGAAAGCAGTTCGCCGACGGCCAGGATTTCCTTGGCTCGGTCGTCGCAGAATGGCGCGGAAGCCGAGCGCGCGGCCGAGTCAAAAATCCGGTCGACGGCGGCATCGGCGTTACGGCGTGCGTCGGCGGCTTCAAGCAATTCGCCTGCTACTCCGTGATAATGGCTGCGCAGGCCGTCGAGGGCGTCGGCGGCGGCATCGCGCCTGCCCGCGGCCAGCATGTCGCAGATTTCAACCAGGGCGTTGGTGGTGCCGGACATGGCGGAAAGTACCACGATTTTCCGGCCGGGTGTGGCTGTTACCAACGAGGCCACATGGCACATCCGGGCGGGCGACCCCACCGATGTGCCTCCGAATTTCATTATTCTCATTTTCAGTTAACGGTGAGTTTCTTGTTCTCGACGTGCATTGAGCGTCCGGCAAAGGTGTCCATCAGGGCCAGATTGTGGGTGGCCATGATTACGGCCGTTCCGCGGCGTGCTATGTCGTGAAGGTGTGCCACAATCTGCATGCCGGTCTCGGGGTCGAGGTTGCCGGTGGGTTCGTCGGCCAGAATCAGTTCGGGTTCGTTGAGGAGTGCCCGCGCGATTACCACGCGCTGCTGTTCGCCGCCCGAGAGTTCGTGGGGCATTTTATAGGATTTGTTGGCCATGCCCACCTGGCGCAGGACCTCGTCGATGCGCTGTTCGCGCTCGGAGCGTACTTTCCAGCCGGTGGCCTCGAGGACGAAATCGAGGTTGGCGTAGACGGTGCGGTCGGTGAGCAACTGGAAATCCTGGAACAC
>CAJJOO010000115.1 GCA_905193395.1 uncultured Porphyromonadaceae bacterium | reverse complement strand
CTCCATGACCGCTATTATGCAGTTGCTGTAAAAGAATTCGGACGCACCCGCCGGGGGCAGTCGAAAGCCCGCGTGACGCATATCAACCGTGCCGTGCGCACCTTCGCAGGCTTCGCTCCGGGAGCACAGTCCGTCGTCGATTTCATGTTCGGCGTGCTGTTGCTGACTGGTCTTGCCGATATGAATGTCAGGCTTATGCCCACGCACGAACGCTTCGTGACATCACTGACCGGCGAAATCCTAAAAACCGGCGACCGCTGTCAGATAGCCGACTATGTCATGGAAAAGTTTCAGGCGCTGCTGGCCGACTCGCGGCTGCGGCTCCATTTCAAGAATCTCGTCAGGAAAGCATTGGAATCCGAGCGGTAATAATACTCAATGAAACGTTCTGCAACACTGATACTACTGGCCGCGGCCACCGCGGCGCTGCTCTACGGGGCGAAACCCCAGCAACTGGCCCCGTCGTATGCCTGGAAAATCGAACCGCCACTGGGCCTGCGAATCCCGGCGACGATCGACACCCTGTATGAAAACTATTCGCGCCGCTCGGTGCCGTCGGAGGTTTCCGACGCCTGGGCCACAACGGGTAACCTTGGGGGCGAGGGAATAGAAATGATCTGGACCCGTCGTCGCCCTTACAGCGAATTTTTCTTTGCCGACGGTCTCAGACAGTATATCCCATCGGTACACACGATGCAGTTCTACAACACGCGCATCCCGATGACCCTGCTGGGTTACAACACCGGCGGCGGACGCGACAATGCCCAGGACCGCCTGACGGCCACATTCTCGGGCAACGCAAACGCACGCACACAGGTCGGCGCCCTGCTCGACTATCTCTATTCCAAAGGCTCGTATGCAAACCAGGCCACAAAAGACCTGATATGGGGCTTTTCAGGCTCTTATATCGGCGACCGCTACGAGTTCCAGGGGTGGTTCAACCAGTACAATCTGCTCAACAAGGAAAACGGAGGCATCACCGACGTGCTTTATATCACCGACCCGGCCCTGGTTCAGGGCGGCGTGACATCGGTCAACACCAAAACCATACCCACACGTCTCTCCAACGCCCACACCCGAGTCTCCGGCAAGCAACTGTACCTGAACAACCGATATAAAATCGGTTTTTGGGACGAGAAATACGACGGCGACTCCCTTGTGTCCCGCACCTACATTCCCGTGACCTCGATTATCTGGACCTTCAACTTCGAGCAGTCGAAACACCTGTTCCACGACGATGCCTCGGGCGAAATCCATAATTTTTTCAACAATACCTACCTCAACCCGTCGCTCACGGCCGACCGCACGTCCTACTGGACCGTATCCAACACCGTCGGGCTGTCGCTGCTGGAAGGTTTCCACAAATATGCCAAATTCGGGCTGAGCGCCTTCCTCACCTACGACATCGTGAGATATAACCAGACGGCCGATACCCTCGACAGGGCCAACGCCAACGGCCTGACGCCCTTCCCGGAAGGCATCGGCACCATCGTCCCGAAAGCCACGGAACACAATCTGTCGGTGGGGGGCCAGTTGTCGAAACAACGCGGCTCGCTACTCACATACACCGCCACCGCAAAAATCGGCATCTCCGGCCGAGAAAGCGGCAACATAGCCCTTGACGGTAATGTCACCACGCGCTTCCCGCTGTTTGGCGACTCGGTTGCCATCACCGGCCATGCGCTGTTCACCAACCGCAAGGCACCGTATTTCATGGAGAATTATCTCTCCAACCACTTCATCTGGAAGAACGATTTCGGCAAGGAGCGGACGCTGAGTTTCGGCGGACGACTGCTGCTGCCCAAAACCGGCACCCTGCTGGAAATCGAGGCTTCAAATGTACAGAATCATCTGTATTTCGGTCCGGACTTCATGCCTGCCCAGCACGGCGGCAGCGTCCGGGTATTCTCGGCCTGCCTCAGCCAGAACCTAAGCGCCGGCATCTTCAACTGGGACAACCGGATAACCTATCAGACTACATCCGACGACGCCGTGATTCCGCTGCCGTCGCTTGCCGTCTACTCAAACATGTATATCAAATTCAAGGTCGCCACACTTAGCGTCCAACTGGGCGTTGACTGCGACTATTATACGCGATACTACGCACCGGCCTACCAGCCGGCCACCGCCTCGTTCGCCAACCAGCAGAAAGTGAAACTGGGCAACTATCCGTTCATGAACCTTTATGCGAATTTCAAACTCAGCAAGGTGCGCTTCTTCGTTCTGATGAGCCACATCAACCAGGGCTGGTTCAGCAAGGACTACTTCTCGGTGGTAGACTATCCTCTGAATCCGCGACGATTCCAACTGGGTCTGTCGGTTGATTTCGCCAACTGATTTGTCGGCGTTCAAAACCCTGTATACCCTGAGTTTGTTATATTTAAAAATATACTGAACAATGAAAACCAGACATTGGATAGCCCTGTTCATGGCGCTAGCGGCCACGACTGCTATTGCTGCAATCATTTATATGTCGCAAAAATTCGAAAACGAGGTAGCCGTGAGGGTGAATATTCCGCGCGAGGCCACGGCCGAAAGCGTCAGGGACTCGATATACAAATCATTGGGCGAGGATTACGGCTCGACAGTATACCGCCTGTGGAATCTGGCTTCGGGCGATCCTACCCGCTCGCACGGTTCGTATCTGGTTGAGCCGGGCGCCAGCGCGCTGAAAACCGCCAACGCCATTTACAAAGGCCATCAGACACCCGTCCGCGTGGTGCTGAACAACATGCGCACCCTCGACGACCTCGCGCGCCGCCTGAGCCTCAAAACCGAGGCATCTGCCGCCGATTTCAAGGCCGCAGTCAAAAAGGTGCTGACCGACAATTCCGGATACACCAGGCCCGAGGAATTCGTCGCCGCGTTCATTCCCGACACCTACGAATTCTACTGGACCGACGAACCCGAGGAAATCATAAAGAAACTGGTATCGGAACGAGACTCCTTCTGGACCGAAGAACGCCTACTGAAAGCGGCACGGCTGGGGCTCACCCCGGTCGAGGTGGCCACGGTCGCCTCGATTGTCGAGGAGGAAAGCAACAAGGCCGACGAGCATCCCATTATTGCCCGTCTCTACATCAACCGTCTGAAAAGAGGAATCAAATTGCAGGCCGACCCCACCGTGAAATACGCCCTGGGCAATTTTGCCCTTCGCCGTATCGGAGGCAAGATGCTGTCGGTCGACTCGCCATACAATACATATAAGGTGAAGGGACTGCCGCCGGGTCCCATCCGTATTCCGCGGCGCGCGACTATCGACGCGGTTCTCGACGCTCCCGAGCACGACTATATATTTATGTGTGCGAAATCAGACTTCTCCGGGCGGCATGATTTCGCCGTCGACGCCAAGACCCACCTGGCAAATGCACGGCGCTACCAGGCCCAACTTAACAAACGCGGAATCCGCAGATAATAGTCTGTTCTTAACTCCGAATTAGTTCTCGAACAGGCGTTTCACCTTTGTGGGTGAGACGCCGAGTTCTATTGCCGTGGCGGCATCTTTTTTGGCATCGTCCAGACGATAACGGTCGCGGTTGAGCCACGCACGGTAATAATACAGTTCCGGGTCGCCGGGGAACAGTTCCATGCCGCGGGCCAGAACCTCGGAAGCATGCGACAGGTCTTCGAGTGTCAGATAACAGCCTGCGAGCGAAGCAAAATATTCGGCTGCAGGCTCGGTATCTATCAACGTGGTGAGATAGGGCACAGCCTCGCGCTCACGGCCGGTGAGCGAATAGAGGGTTCCGAGCGCTATCGCAGTGTCGATTGACATCGGAGCCGCATCTTTCAGCACCGTGAAATCCGTTTCGGCGGTTTCGCGATCGCCACTGTATAGGGCAATCATGCCATGATAGAAACGCGCGTCGAGATTCAGGGAATCGCAGCCGATCACATCGCCGAAGGAGTCGAAAGCCTCGCGGTCGCGGCCGCGCAGAAGCAGCGCCCTGCCATTGCCAAGGTGCGCCACAGCCATTGCCGGAGCGATTTCAAGTGCACGGTCGAAGGCGTCGATGGCCAGCGAATCGCTGCCGAGATATGTATACGCCATACCGAGATTACTCAGCAGCAAGGCATTTGTGGCAGCCTGCGGACGCACCTCCAGGGCATCCTGCAGCCTTGCGACGGCTTCGTTCCAGTCGCGTGCGGCAATTGCACGGTCGGCCTCGCCCATGAGCAGGAAATAGGGGTCCTCCTCATACACTGAATCCACGTGCCCGGCGTCCGACACGATTACGGAATCCGACGCCGGCCGGCTCATAGCGCAGACACAGGCGGAGGCAAACAAAGCCATCAAAAATATTCTCCTCATCTCTTTCTTCATTTATACATTTGAGCACCGCAAAGTTATGTCAATTTTTCAACACTGCGGGCGTTTTTAATATTAAAGTTTGTGTTGGAAAATAAAAATTTATGTCGTAAATTTGTGACGTGAAAAGGCTTGTACGACACATAGATTATCTGGTACAACGCTGTGGCACTGTGACGATTCCCGGTCTGGGGACTATTGAGCGCCATGGCCGTGCCGCGGTATATTCACCGGCCACCTGCCGGTGGACGCCGCCGTCGTATGTTTTCACCTTCAATCCCGACGGCACGGACAACGGTCTTCTGGCACGCTCTGTGGCGCGTCGCGACCGTCTTTCGGAACCGACAGCCCGCCAGGCTGTGGCAGATGCGGCAGCCAGCATGAAACGCGCACTGGAAGTTTCCGGAACGCTGAGTCTCGGACGTGTGGGCACACTTCACCTTTCAGGCAACGCGATGAGTTTCGAGCCGGGCGACGTGAAGGCGCTCTCACCCTCGCTGCAATGGCTTCCGGAACTGGAGACCCAACCCATTGCCACAGCCACCGAAGTGGCCCGCGCCGACGAGGAAGCCCGCGAACACTCGCACAGACTGTCTGCTTCCTGGCGTCGCGCCGCAAGTGTCGCAGCGAGCGTGGCCGCGAGTGTGGCTCTCATCATGGCCCTCGGATGGTTCGTACACCGCAGCGTTCAGGATTCTCCCGAAAGCACAGTGGCATCCATGGCTCCCGCGCCCTCACGTACAATCGTCGGTATCCCGCCTCAGGACGATGCCACAATGGTTCTCGTAATCAACCGCCACGACGATGCCTGGGTGGAAGTGGAGCCGGAAGAAAGCGCCCGACAGACAAGCACTGCCGCCACGCAGGCCGAGGCTCCCGTGAGCCGGAATTCCGCAGACGTTTCGACTGCATCCTACTCCCAGGCCCCGAGGCTCAACGCCGACGACAGATACTTCCTGATTGTAGCTTCACTGGCCTCGCTTGAGGAAGCACAGAAATTTGTTGCCTCGCACCGCTATCAGCCGCTGGGAATCCTGACCATCGACGGCCGTTTCCGCGTATATGCCGCCACAGGCAACAACCCGGCCGAGACTCTGGCCGCCGCACGCGGGGAAGTTGCCCGCAACTTCCCCAACGCCTGGGTTTGCCACCGCTGAAAACGTTTACGGCACAGCACCCGGACGGCCCAGCCCGGCGACACAACTTTTTTAGTCATTTCAATCTATGGAATCATTACACGAACTTCTCATCCGGCGCCACAGCATCCGTCGCTATCAGGACCGCGAAATCAGCGCCGAAGACGTAAAGACCATAATGGAAGCCGCCCTTCTGGCTCCTGCGGTAGAAATA
>CAJJOO010000114.1 GCA_905193395.1 uncultured Porphyromonadaceae bacterium | reverse complement strand
TATTAACCGAATTTTCAACCAGATATTCCATAAATATTGAGTTTTGGAAAACAATTTTGGGGCAAATCCAAGTACACAATTCGCGAACCAATTGAATTTCACCGATTTACAATTATACAAATTTTCACAATTGAAAACTTTGCCATCGGCAAGAATTTTATTTTTATTCTTTTTGGGAAAGTACATTAATTTGTCGTACCTTTGCCGATACTCTTTCCGATATAACTGATCATTATAACCTCTATATACCATAATAAATTGGAAAACAAGACTTACACTTTCGACCAGGCACGCGAAGCCACGTTGAAGTACTTCAATGGCGACGACCTTGCCGCCCGCGTCTGGGTCAACAAGTATGCTCTGAAAGATTCGTTCGGCAATCTGTATGAACAGACGCCCGACGACATGCACCATCGTATCGCTTCGGAAATCGTCCGAATCGAAAACCGCTACCCCGAGCCTATGTCGCACGACGAGGTGTTCGGTCTGCTGCGCGATTTCAAATACATCGTGCCGCAGGGCAGCCCCATGACCGGCATCGGCAACCATTTCCAGGTCGGTTCGCTGTCGAACTGCTTTGTAATCGGCCTTGACGGCAATCCGGATTCTTACGGAGGCGTTATCCGAATCGACGAGGAACAGGTGCAACTGATGAAACGTCGTGGCGGCGTGGGCCACGACCTCTCGCATATCCGTCCCAAGGGTATGCCGGTGAAGAATTCGGCACTGACCTCCACCGGTCTTGTGCCTTTCATGGAACGTTACTCGAACTCGACCCGCGAAGTTGCTCAGGACGGCCGCCGCGGCGCCCTGATGATGACCGTTTCCATCAAGCATCCCGATTCCGAAGCCTTCATCGACGCCAAGATGACCGAAGGCAAGGTTACCGGCGCCAACGTTTCCGTACGCATCGACGATGCCTTCATGAAGGCCGCCGAATCAGGCGAGACATACCGCCAGCAATACCCTACCCACTCCGACAATCCGCTGGTGACTAAGGACATTGACGCCAAGGCTCTCTGGGCCAAGATCATCCACAACGCATGGAAATCCGCCGAACCCGGCGTGCTGTTCTGGGACACCATTACACGCGAAAGTCTGCCCGACTGCTATGCCGACCTCGGCTTCCGCACCATCTCGACCAACCCCTGCGGCGAAATCCCCCTATGCCCTTACGACAGTTGCCGTCTGCTGGCCATCAACCTTTACAGTTATGTAAAGAATCCCTTCACACCAGAGGCCGAATTCGATTTTGAACTGTTCAAGAAGCATGTCGGCAAAGCCCAACGCATCATGGACGACATCATCGACCTCGAGATGGAGAAGATTGACCTGATTCTCGAAAAGATTGACAGCGACCCCGAGACCGAGGAAGTGAAGTCGACCGAGCGCAACCTGTGGCTCAAGATCAAGTCCAAGACGGCCAAGGGACGCCGCACCGGCGTAGGCACGACAGCCGAAGGCGACATGCTCGCCGCTCTCGGTCTGAAATACGGTACACCCGAGGCTACGGATTTCTCGGAGAAGGTGCATAAGACACTGGCACTGGCCGCCTACCGTTCGTCTGTCGACATGGCCCGCAGCCGCGGTGCCTTCGAGATTTTCGATGCCGAACGCGAAAAGGAGAATCCCTTCATGAAACGTCTGGCCGAGGCAGATCCTGAACTCTACGAGCAGATGAAGAAATATGGCCGCCGCAACATTGCCTGCCTCACAATCGCTCCGACGGGAACCACATCCATCATGACCCGTACAACCTCAGGTATCGAACCCGTGTTCATGCCAGTTTACAAGCGCCGCCGCAAGGTGAACCCCGGCGACCCGGACGTGAAGGTGGCATACGTCGACGAAACCGGCGACGCCTTCGAGGAATATATCGTCTACCATCACCGCTTCATCGACTGGATGAGAATCAACGGCTACGAGGTGCGCAATGACTATACACAGGCCGAAATCGACGAACTGGTGGCCAAATCGCCCTATGCCGGCGCCACGGCCAACGACATCGACTGGCTGGAAAAGGTCCACATGCAGGGCCGGATTCAGAAATGGGTCGACCACTCGATTTCCGTTACCATCAACCTGCCCGCCGACGTGAGCGAGGAGGTGGTGAACGCCCTCTACCTCGAAGCCTGGAAATCGGGTTGCAAGGGCTGTACCGTATATCGCGACGGTTGCCGCTCGGGCGTGCTTGTGGCACTTGAAAACAGCCAGAAGAAGGAGAAAACCGAGGAACCCAAGACGCTGGCCGACGCTCCCCATATCGCCAAACGCCCCATCGAACTCGAAGCCGACGTTGTCCGCTTCCAGAACAACAAGGAGAAATGGATTGCATTCGTCGGTCTGGTTGACGGACGCCCCTATGAGATCTTCACAGGTCTTGCCGATGACGAAGACGGCATCTTCTGCCCGAAATCCGTGACACACGGCAAGATCATCAAAGCCGTTGACGCCGAAGGCAACAAGCGCTACGACTTCCAGTTCATCAACAAGCGCGGCTACAAGACCACAATCGAGGGCCTCAGCGACAAGTTCAACCCCGAATACTGGAACTATGCCAAACTGATTTCCGGCGTGCTGCGCTACGGCATGCCCATCGACCAGGTTCTGAAACTGGTCGGCGGTCTGGAACTCGATTCCCAGTCCATCAACACATGGAAGATGGGTGTTGAGCGCGCGTTGAAGAAGTATTTGCCCAACGGAATGAAGGCCAGCGGCCAGACCTGCCCCAACTGCGGCCAGGAAACTCTGGTTTATCAGGAAGGCTGCCTGATCTGCACCAACTGCGGCACATCCAAGTGCGGCTAATCAAACCACCCCACTCCATCCAAGACATGAGGCTGTGTCGTAATTAAAGTTTACGGCGCAGCCTCTTATTTTTGACCTTTGAGATGTAATGCTGTTAATAAGCCATTATTATGGTGTCCGTTAAACCGTAGAAAAGACAGGAAAAATTCGTAAATTTGCGGTATGATTAAGGAATATAAAGCCGATAACGAATTTAAGAGATGGGCAAGAGCCTTGCAATTTGCCTATCGAGAAAATGTGTTGCACGATTTCAATGAATATCGTGCTCCGCAGGTATTGTTGAGTGTGGATAATGCAAAACGGGGCCTGATATTTTATGAAGGCTATCGCAATTTGATATTAAGCAAAGTTGGTAATATATCTACTCAGTTAACGGCCAATATGCTTCGAAGTGAGCATATACCATATAATTTATTTACCCCGCTTGAAACAATGCCGGACATTTCCGCAGAAATTTTTGGTAAAATAATCGGGGTTCCAATCAAAAATATTTTAGAAATTTTAATTGAATACACGGGAAGCGGAGATAAATCACTTTATCTGAATGACCGCACTTCTTTTGACACTTTTGTCAAGTATGAAACCTGCGATGGAAGAATTGGCGGTATTGGAATTGAAGTAAAATACACTGAAAATGAATATCCTCTTGGAGACAAAGAAGGGAAAGATATTGCAGGGGATAATGTGCGATATCGAAATTTGACTACTGAAAGCGGTTATTATCTACCAGGCCTGGATATTAAAATGTTTTTGACAGCGCACCACTTGCGTCAGATTTGGAGAAATTATATCCTTGGTTTCTCCATGGTGAAGAAAGGAGATATAGAGTTAATGCACCACGTCCATATTTATCCGCAGAATAACAAACACTTTCATCTCTATGCATTACCCGATTACAGGAAGTTATTGACCGATAAAGGTAATGAATCGTTTAAGACCATTACATATGAGGCTTTTTTCGATATGCTTGACAAGTATAGCGAAGATAATAATATTAAGGAATGGGTAAAATATCTGCGCAGGAGGTACTTAGATATTTTGTAACATGGAAAAGGTATATAAATCAAAAGTCTCGAAATGGTATTTATGGTTTTGCATTGGCATGACCATTGCATTTATAGGGTCGATATATTTATGCTATCAATCAACATAATTATGCTATCAATCAACGTGGGTTTTGATGATTGATGTTATTTTTATGGGAATAGCATTATTTACAATTTATGATATACTCTTACATACAGATTATACCATAGGCGGAGAAAGATTACATATTCGGTGTGGTTTCATATTCCGAATGAATTTACCTATTTCCAAAATTTCAGAGATAACACATAAATCCACAATCCTTTCTTCTCCGGCATTGTCGGCAAAACGAATAGGATTAAGGTATGGAAAAAAGAATTGGGTCTTTGTTTCGCCAAAGAATCAAGAGGAATTTATATCAGCATTACGTTCAATAAATCCCGAAATAAAAATCAGTTAACCCCTTCCGAAAGTCGGAGAGTTTTTTTCTGATGTCAAATAAAGGAAGGTAAAAGACAGCAAATGAGACTGCGGTATTGGTGCAGCCTCATTTGCCGTAAATTCCTTAGTTTTACTATGTTATCGCAAATTTTTAATCCTGCGAAAGCAGGGGGTTATTTTTCGCCGAGGACGCGGCGGAAGTTGACGTCTACATCCTTGCCGGCTGCGTTCTTGATTTCGAGTTTCATGAGATTGCCGTCGTTCTCAATTTTCACATCGTCGAGCGAGGACCAGTTCTGAAGTTCGGCTTTCACTGCGGCGGTCAACTGGGTCTGCCAGATCGCGGCGGTTGCACCGGTGAGCGAGTCAACCATGGGCTGCTGTGCGCCCGTGAGGAGGTTTTCGGAGAAAGAAACGCCCTGGGGATCGACGGCGACTTTGAGGGTCGACAAGTCGTAGGATATTATCAGGTCGTCGTGGTCGTCGCCGGCATAGGTCCAGGTACCGTTAATCACGGCAGTACCGGAGATATTGGCCTGATAAGGCTGGACGAACGAGGCAGAATCGCCCTGAACAGGCTGCGAAGCGTCAATCAGCGAGGTGAATACCATCGGGCCGGATTTTTCGTCGTCGCCCGAAAGGAAATCGAGCGAAACCAACTGTGTTGCTGAAGAAGCGGCGGGAATGACTGACTGTAATGATGTCGGGGCCGTTGCAGTCCAGGTACCGATAAACTTAGGCGCCTTAGAGCAAGAAGCGGCGGCGCACACAAAAATGAGTCCGGCAACAGCCGCACCCAGATGCTGTAATTTTGTTACTTTCATAACGTTATAGTATTTGATATATAATCTGCCATAAATACCTTGCAAAGGTGTTTTCCTTTACAACAAACCAGGGTGGAGAAGGTTCAGTTTTCCTCCGGGAGGCTTGAGGCGATGGCCCGGCGCGATTCCTCCATGAGGTATTCGAGTTTGTGGCCGTCGGCGGGAGCGATGATGGGTTCGTGGATGGTGAGGATAATTGTTCCGGGACGCGGCAGACGTGCTGAGCGCGGCATCACCTTGTAGGCACCGTCGATTGTAAGGGGAACGACGGGAAGATTGAATTCGGTGGCGAGCATGTAGGCGCCGCGTTTGAAGCGGTGCATGCGTCCGTCGGGGGTTCTGGAACCTTCGGGGAAGACGACCACCGACATGCCGCCGGAGAGGCGTTTTTCGGCAGTCTCCATGGTCTCGCGGACGGCCGATGGCGATGAATTGTCGACATAGATGTGGCCCGAAACGCGGCAGGAGAATCCGACGAGAGGAATCTTTTCCAGCGCCTTTTTCATCATCCAGCGGAAATTGTGTCCGAGATAGCCATAGATGGCGAAAATATCGTACGCGCCCTGAT
>CAJJOO010000113.1 GCA_905193395.1 uncultured Porphyromonadaceae bacterium | reverse complement strand
CGCTTCGCCGCGCCTGCCCCGAAGCGGAGATGACGCTGGTCCTGTCGGCCTCCGGCAGGAAAATCTGGGAGGACCTGTGTGCCGAAGCCGGATATGAATCGCCCGCCGTAACGGAAGGCGGCGCCACCCGCTGGGAATCGGTGAAAAACGCCCTGGCGACGGCAGACGATGCCGAAGTGGTGCTGATTCACGACGGCGCCCGCCCCTTCCCGAACGCAGACATCATAGATCCGATGCTCCGGAAAATATCCGCCGGCGTCTCGGGTTGCGTGCCTGTCACGGCGGTCACGGATTCGTTGCGCCTGATTGATGACTGCGGCGGTTCGCAGCCCTTTGACCGCAGCCGTCTTCGCGCCGTGCAGACGCCCCAGGCTTTCCGCGCCGACCGCCTGCGCGAGGCCTACCGCTTGCCCTACGACCCGCTGTTCACCGACGATGCCTCGGTGATGCAGGCTACCGGATACGGCGACATCGCCCTGACGCCCGGCAGCACGCACAATATCAAAATCACCAATCCCGAGGACCTCGCCGTTGCCGAGGCTTTTCTGGCTTGCGGCTGTGTATGAACTCGCAGAGGCGCACGGAAATCAAATATGTGAAGGGCATTGGCCCGCGACGGGCCGAACTGCTCAAAAAGCAACTGGGCATATCGACGGCCTACGACCTGCTGCACCATTTCCCGACGAGTTACGTCGACCGCACCACCATCTACCCTATCCGCGACCTTACAGGCGACACCGCCTCGGTGCAACTGAAAGGCCGCTTCGTGGGCTTCAGCGTCCTGGGCGAAGGCGCGAAAATGCGCCTGGCCGGCGTGTTTACCGACGGAACCGGCTCAATCGAGGTTGTCTGGTTCCACAACATCAAGAATATACGCAACAACGTCCACACAGGCGTGGAATATGTGATTTTCGGAAAGCCGAGCCTGTTCAACGGCCGCTGGTCGATGGTTCATCCCGAAATCGACTCCCGAGAGAAAGCCCTGGGCCAACTGGGCATACGCGGCGTCTACCCGCTGACCGACTCGCTGCGCAACAACAACATCAGTTCGCGCAACTTCCATACCTGGATAGGCGACCTGCTGGACCGCACGCCGAAATTCGCCGAAACCTTGCCCGAGAGCGTGGTGACGCGCAACAGGCTGATGCCGCTGGACCGCGCCATCCGCGAAATCCACCGCCCGTCATCGCCCGCGGCGCTGGAATCGGCACGACTCAGGATGAAGTTCGAGGAATTGTTCTACATCCAGACCGACATGCTGATGCGTTCGCGCAAGCGCAAGAGCCTCACCGAGGGCTACCGTTTCGTACATGTGGGGCGCTTTTTCAATTCCTTTTACTCTCAATGTCTGGAATTTGAACTGACCGACGCCCAGAAGCGCGTGGTGCGCGAAATCCGCGCCGACGTCAACACCGGACGGCAGATGAACCGTCTGGTGCAGGGCGACGTGGGTTCCGGCAAGACGATGGTGGCGCTGATGGCGATGCTGCTGGCCATTGACAACGGCTACCAGGCCTGTCTGATGGCGCCTACCGAGATTCTGGCCACGCAGCACTACGAGACCCTGCGTACCACGGTATCCAAAATCGGCATAAACATACGGCTGCTGACGGGTTCGACCCGGGCCGCCGAGCGCCGCGACATCCATGCCCAGTTGCAGGACGGCAGCCTGCATATCCTGGTCGGCACACACGCCGTGCTTGAAGACCCGGTGCAGTTCAGCCGCCTCGGCCTGGTGGTGATAGACGAGCAGCACCGTTTCGGCGTGGCGCAGCGCGCCCGCCTGTGGACCAAAAGCGAGATTGCACCGCACGTGCTGGTAATGACGGCCACGCCCATTCCACGCACCCTGGCCATGACCGTCTACGGCGACCTGGATGTCTCGGTCATCGATCAGTTGCCTCCCGGCCGCAAGCCCGTGACGACGCTGCTGCGCTACGACAACAACCGCCAGGACGTGTACCGCGGCATCGGAAGCCAGTTGAAACTGGGGCGCCAGGCCTACATAGTGTACCCGCTGATTGACGAGAACGACAAACTGGAACTGCGTTCGCTCACCGAAGGCTACGAGCAGATTTGCGACGAGTTTCCCCATTACGAGGTGGCTTTTGTCCACGGACGCATGAAACCCGCCGAGAAAGACGCGCAGATGCAGCGCTTCGCAAGCGGCGAAGCGCGCATACTGGTGGCCACGACCGTGATCGAGGTGGGCGTCAACGTGCCGAACGCCACTGTGATGCTGATTGAGAACGCCGAGCGCTTCGGACTGTCGCAACTACACCAGTTGCGCGGCCGCGTGGGCCGCGGAGGCGACCGCAGTTACTGCATACTGATGACCAAATACAAGATTGCGGCCGAGACACGGCACCGCCTGGAACTGATGACGCAGACCACCGACGGTTTCCGTATCGCCGAGGAGGACATGAAGATGCGCGGCCCCGGCGACATCGAGGGGACAATGCAGAGCGGCCTGCCATTTGAACTGCACATTTCAAACCTGGCCACCGACGGGCAGATAATCCAGTTGGCGCGGAATACCGCCGAGACGCTGCTCGACGACGACCCGACGCTGACGAAAGCCGAAAACCGCGAATTCGCCCGGGCCCTGAGCGAAAGCATCCGGCGCACCGCCGACTGGAGCCGCATCAGTTGACCGGCCCGCGCCCGTATGAGGCATCCCCAAAAAAGCGTTTAAAAATTGACGGAAAATTGGGGGAGGAAATGAAAAAATTGTTGTAACTTTGCACAAAATTTTTTCAAGAGAAAGATGAAACATGTCACCTACGAAGGCATGACCTTCGAACCATACATCTCCCGCGAAACTATTGACGCCCGAATCAAAGAATTGGGTAAAGACATAATGCGCGACTGCGCCGGCAAAAGGCCCCTGTTCATCTGTGTGCTGAACGGGGCTTTTCCTTTCGCTGCCGACCTCTTCCGCGCCTGCGAGGGCATCGACGCCGAAATCACCTTTATCCGTCTCAAGAGTTACGAGGGCACCGGCTCCACCGGCACCGTCAAGGAAGTCCTCGGTCTTCACGAGGATATCGAAGGCCGCACGGTGATTATCTGCGAGGATATCGTCGACACCGGCAAGACAATCCGCCGCCTCATCGAAACCCTCGACAATAATCACCCCGCTGAAATCAAGGTAGCCACGCTCCTCTTCAAACCCGAGGCTCTCGAAGAAGACGTCAAACCCGACTATGTTGGTTTTTCAATCCCAAAAAAATTCATTATCGGTTTCGGACTCGCCCTCAACGAACGCGCCCGCGACCTCAACGACATTTATATCCTAAAAGAAGACTGATGCTGAATATCGTCATTTTCGGTGCTCCGGGTAGCGGCAAAGGTACCCAGAGCGACCGTCTCATTGATGAATACGGGCTTCATCATATTTCTACCGGCGAAGTACTCCGCGACCACATTGCCCGCGGAACCGAACTCGGCAAAATCGCCGACAGTTACATCTCGAAAGGCCAGTTGATTCCCGACGACCTCATGATACGCGTCCTGGCCCACGTTCTGGACAACAACCCCGACAAAACCGCCAAAGGCGTGATTTTCGACGGCTTCCCCCGAACCATCGAACAGGCCAAGGCCCTGAAGAAAATGCTGGCCGAACGAGGCTCGAAAGTCCACGCCGTAATCGGCCTGGACGTTGACGAAGACGAACTGGTGCGCCGCATGCTGCACCGCGGCGAGACCACCGGCCGCGCCGACGACAACATCGACACCATACGCCAGCGCCTCAAGGTGTATCATTCCCAGACCTCGCCCCTGCGCGATTACTATATCAACGAAGGCAAATTCCACGCCATCGACGGCAACGGCGACGTCAATGAAATTTTTGACAACATCCGCCGTTCGCTCGAAGAACGCACCCTGAATAGTTCCGATAAATAAGACATATCCTCTTTCCCTGAACAACCTTAAACCGGACAGACATGAACTTGCGCGAAAACGATACAGCATCACGCGGCTGTGACCTGATCAACACATACCAGCAATCTTTCGTTGACAACTTTCCGCTGCCGGCGCTGTCCGATTTCGTGACCGGGAAAACGATGACCTACGGCGACCTGGCCAAACGAATCGCGCGGCTGCACCTGTTTTTCGAGGCCGCCGGCCTGCATCCCGGCGACAAGGTGGCCCTCCTTGGCAAGAACAACCTCAACTGGGTGTGCGCCTACATGGCCTCGCTGACCTACGGCACGACTATCGTTCCGATTCTCAACGACTTCAATCCGATTGACGCCGCCCATATCATCGAACACAGCGACGCCTCCCTGCTTTT
Source organism: uncultured Porphyromonadaceae bacterium (assembly GCA_905193395.1). Lineage (GTDB taxonomy): Bacteria > Bacteroidota > Bacteroidia > Bacteroidales > Muribaculaceae > CAG-873. Next base: position 1,373 of record CAJJOO010000113.1, on the reverse strand, counting down.
CGTGGCCGATTCCATATGGCAGCACATTTCCGATAATCCCCTGCCGGAAGTCAAAGCCGTAGTCTCGCTCGACACGCGCAAACTGATTCGCTGCGAGAATGACACCCTGCGCCGTTTCGCCTCGAACATCGCGCGCCGCTTCAAACGCCGCTACCCCGACGGCTTCACACGCGACGACATCATATACCGTCCGCGCGCCAACGACGACATCGCCATCCTGAACTACACATCGGGCACCACGGGCTACTCCAAGGGCGTGATGCTGACCTACGACAATATCGCCGGCAACGTGTTCTTCGGCATATCCTCGCGACTCCACTATCAGGGTTCGCGCGCCGTGTCGTTCCTTCCGCTGGCCCACGCCTACGGCTGCGCCTTCGACATGCTGGTGCCGCTGGCCGTCGGTTCGCACGTAACCATCCTGGGCAAGACACCCACGCCCTCAATTCTCCTCAAAGCCATGGCCCAGGTTAAGCCCAACCTGGTGGTCTGCGTTCCGCTGATTCTCGAAAAAATCTACCGCAAGATGATTGTGCCGATGATCACGCGCAAACCCATGCGCTGGATTCTCGCCGTGCCGATGCTGGACCGCGCCATCTACTCGCGCATCCGTGCCCGTCTGGTCGAGGCTTTCGGCGGATGCTTCGAGGAAATCATCATCGGCGGCGCCCCGCTCAATCCCGAAGTCGAGGACTTCCTCTACCGCATCAAATTCCCCTTCACCGTGGGCTACGGCATGACCGAGTGCGGCCCGCTGATTTCCTACACGCCCTGGCGCGAGTTCATCCCCGGTTCGGCCGGACGTCTGCTTCCCGTGATGGAAGCGCGCATCGACAGCGTCGCTAACGGCAACGGCCAGGGCGAGATCGTGGTCCACGGTCAGGACGTCATGGCCGGGTATTACAAGAATCCCGAGGCCACCGATGCCGCCCTCGACGAGGACGGCTGGCTCCACACCGGCGATATGGGCTATCTGGGCGGCAACGATTGCCGCACAATCTTTATCCGCGGACGCTACAAGACCATGATCCTTACCTCCAACGGGCAGAACACCTATCCCGAGGAAATCGAAGCCAAACTCAACAACATGCCATATGTGGCAGAAAGCCTGATCGTGGAACGCGACGGCCACCTCGTAGGCCTTGTATATCCCGACGAGGACGAGATGAAGCAAATCAAACTCAGCGCCCGCGACCTGGCGACCGCCATGGAGCAGAACCGCCGGGACCTCAACCACCTCGTGGCTCCATACGAACAGGTGTCGGCCATCGAGACCGTGGCCGAAGAATTTGCAAAAACGCCCAAACGCTCAATCAAACGATTCATGTACAAATAGCAAACCGGAAAAGTTACCAGACCCCCATAAAACCGGG
>CAJJOO010000112.1 GCA_905193395.1 uncultured Porphyromonadaceae bacterium | reverse complement strand
AATGCTGAATGTTCATCTTGCCGAGTTCAACGCCGAGGTCTTTGCAGATTTCCTCGGCCATGTAGCGGGATTTGGTGCCGGCGAAAATTTTGAAAGGGGGTAGGGTGTTATCCATTGCTTTTGGGTATGGTGAAAATATTGTTGTTTATTCTTTTGGAGTCTTTCCGGCCTTGACAGCGCCGTCAGGAGGAGTTATGGCTGAAGTGTCTATTTTCCACACCACGGCGCCGTGGGCGGGTATGTGGGTGGCGAAGCCTTCGGCGTCGCTCAGCACTTTGAGCGATTCCTGACCCGAAAGAAGGTCGCGGGCCATGGCGAATCCGCGGTCTATGCCGAGATAATCGAAGGCATGTGCCGGAATGTTGATCGAGACATTGGCCTCGGAATCGGCGAAGTTGACCGCAATCAGCAGCATCTCGTTGCCCTTGTGGCGGATGAAGGCAAACTGGCGGTGGGGATTGAAACGCGGATTGTCGTAATTGACATACATCAGGTCGAAGAAGTCGCCCGATGCCACGGCCTTTTCCTCGTTGCAGATTTTCATCACGCGGGTATAGAGGGCACGGAGTGCCTTCTCGGCGTCAGAGAGGTGCCCGTCGCAACGGCCGTGGTTGAGCCAGCGCCGCAGGGTGGGGATGCTCCAGTAATCGAAAATTGTGGTGCGGCCGTCGTGACCGCTGTAACCCTCGGCGTCCTCGGCCTTCTCGCCCAGTTCCTGTCCGGCATAGAGCATGAACGGACCGGTGGAAATCAAAGCGCTGACAATCAGCGAAGGCGTGACTTTCGAGGCGTCACCGGCATAGAACTCGGAGGCGAAACGCTGTTCGTCGTGATTTTCCAGGAAATTGAGCATGTGGCCGCCGATTCCGTCGACGGTCTGCCAGCACGAAGTGAGTGTCGCCGCGGAATGGTTGGCGGTCTCTATTGCACGCAGGCTGTCGTAGAGGTTCACCTTGTCATACAGGTAGTCGAAACCTGCTGTATGGATGAATTTCCGGTACAGAGCCACATCGTAAATCTCGGCGATAAAGATGATTCCGGGGTTGATTTCGCGCACCTGCGGAATGGCCCAGCGCCAGAAATCCACGGGGACCATGTGGACCATGTCGCAGCGGAAACCGTCGACGCCCTTCGAGGCCCAGTAGCGCAGGATATTCAACATGCGGAACCAGGTCGAGGGAATGGGATCGTAATGCCGCGAACCGTCGCCGTAGTCGTAACCGTAGTTCAGTTTCACCGTATCATACCAGTTGCACGGGCCGGGGAAGGCGGTGAAACAGTCGTCGCCGGAGGCCTTGGCAGGGAATTCGACATAGGCGTCGCTTCCTGTACCGAGGTCCACGCCGACAGGGGCGAACTGCTGGCGCGTGATATAGTAGAAGTTGTTTTGCGGAGAGAAGAACATTTCCTTGTCGTCGCCGTGGCCCAGGTCCTCGGTTCCGGAGGGAGCGCAGTCGCTGGCATACTGGCGGCCCACGTGGTTGGGCACGAAGTCAATGATTACCTTCATTCCGGCGGCGTGGGTGCGACGCACTAGATCGTCGAATTCCTCGCGGCGGTGAGGAACGCTTACGGCAAGGTCGGGGTTGATGTCATAATAATCGGTGATGGCATAAGGACTACCGGCATTGCCTTTTATAATATGTGGATTGTGGCGGGATATGCCGAACTGTGTGTAATCCGGTGTATGGGCATGCTCAATCACGCCGGTATACCAGATGTGGGTGACTCCCATATCGCGTATCGAGGCAAGAATCCTGTCGGTGATCAGATTCAGTTTGCCCGAGCCGTTTTGCTCGATGGTGCCGTCGGGAACGGGATTGGCGTTGTAATTCGTAAAGAGACGAGGCAGCAACTGGTAGATGACAGGCTTTGTATCGTTCTTTTCGGTTTTGGTCTTCATCGGGTTCTTGGTAAAGGCGGGTTTCATTTATCGGCGGGGGAGCCGGCGGCTTTCCACAGTCCCGCATCGCGGAGCGCCTTGCGGGCGTGGAGATATCCGCTCATATAGACATTATTTATATAACGGAGGTCAAAGGTGCGGTAGTGGGCGATTTCCATCGGTTCCACATTGAGGTCGCACAGATTCATGTCATCCAGTTGATTGGCCTTGGCCATGAGGTTGTATGTACGCATGGCTACGGAAATAAAGGAATCGGCCTTCTCGCGGTTGGACAGCGGGCTGACGTTTATTCCGATAAGGTACTTGCACTTGTCACGTATTATCCAGGCCGGGTGGTTCCGCAGCACGCCGCCGTCCACATAGGCCGTGCCGTCGATTTCGACGGGGCGGAACACAATGGGGATGCAGCACGAGGCCATGACGCGTCGGCTCATCTCGCCGCTATGGAATTCCGCGGCACGGGCATTGTCGAAATCCGTCACGCCGAGGTAGACGGGAATCGGCAGGTCCTCGAGTTTTTCGTAGGGCCCGAGATTCTTTTTAAGAAATTTCTCGAAGGGAGCCGTGCTGAAGATTCCGCCAGAGCCGGGGCGAAGGTCCACAAAGTCGCGGAACGAATGGTTGGAGAACAGTTCGACGAAACGGGCAGGCTTGACACCGGCTGCATAGAGTGTCGCGACAATGCTGCCGGCCCTGACGCCGGCTAGAATCCGAGGCTTGAGACCTGCCTCCTCGATGGCGGCAAGGGCTCCGGCGTGTGCGAATCCACGCGCGCCGCCGCCGGTAAGGGCGACTCCCAGGTCATAGATCCTTTCCGAAGTATCGTTGGGCGTTTCCATTTCCTCGTTTTATGTGTGCAAAGTTACGGAATCTTGCCTAATCTTCAAAGTGTTTTTTCGCCACAGAGATTTTTTTTGGATATTGGATTGCCGATAGCGTCATAATTAGTAACTTTGCACACTAAATTATAAAATAACGACCAACATATATTTCTGCTATGAAAGAACTCCCCACGGTCTACAATCCCGCCGAGGTTGAAGATAAATGGTATGCCTGGTGGATGGAACACAACCTGTTCCATTCCGAACCCGATGCTCGCGCCCCCTACACGGTGGTGATTCCCCCGCCAAACGTGACAGGCGTCCTGCACATGGGTCACATGCTTAACAATACTATCCAGGATATCCTGGTGCGCCGCGCCCGCATGATGGGCCTCAACGCCCTCTGGGTACCCGGAACAGACCATGCCTCAATCTCAACCGAGACGAAGGTGATTGCCAAACTCGCTTCGGAAGGTATCAGGAAAACCGACCTCACCCGCGAGCAGTTCCTGGAACACGCCTGGGACTGGACACGCAAACACGGCGGCATCATCCTGGCACAGTTGCGCAAACTCGGCGCGTCCTGCGACTGGAGCCGCACGGCCTTCACCATGGACGAGAACCGTTCGCGCGCCGTCGTCAAGGTCTTCTGCGACCTCTATGACAAAGGACTCATCTACCGCGGCCTGCGCATGGTGAACTGGGACCCCAAGAACCTGACCGCCATCAGCGACGACGAGGTGTTCTTCGAGCAGGAACAGTCGAAACTCTACTATCTGCGCTACTATCTTGCCGACGACGACGCCAACCCGGCGCCCGCTGCCGAAGGCGAGGTGATTCACACCGACGAGCACGGCCGCAGATATGCCCTCGTTGCCACGACCCGTCCCGAGACAATCATGGGCGATACCGCTATGTGCATCAACCCCAAGGACCCCAAGAATACCTGGCTGAAAGGTCACAAGGTGATTGTGCCCCTTGTAAACCGCGTTATACCCGTAATCGAGGACCGCTATGTCGACATTGATTTCGGTACCGGCTGCCTGAAAGTGACTCCCGCCCACGACAAGAACGACAACATGCTGGGCAAGACCCACAATCTCGAGACCATCGACATTTTCAACGACGACGCTACCATCGCACCCTGCGCCGGCATGTACGTGGGCATGGACCGCTTTGAATGCCGCAAGGCCATTGCCCGCGACCTGGCCGCAGCCGGCCTGATGGACCGCGAGGAGGACTACACCAACAACGTGGGCCTGAGCGAACGCACCAAGGTGCCCATCGAACCCCGTCTGTCGCTGCAATGGTTCGTGAAGATGAAACACTTCGCCGACCAATCACTCAGCCCCGTGATGGACGACATCATCCGCTTCGTACCCGAGAAATACAAGACCACATACCGCAACTGGCTCGAAAACATCCAGGACTGGTGCATCTCGCGCCAGTTGTGGTGGGGCCACCGCATCCCGGCCTACTATTACACCTCGCCCGTTGACGGCAGCGAGCAGATAGTTGTCGCCGAGACCGCCGAGACCGCGCTTGCAAAAGTAAAAGCCATCGCAGGCTGCGAATCGCTCACCGCCGCCGACCTGCGGCAGGACGAAGGCGCCCTGGACACCTGGTTCTCTTCCTGGCTCTGGCCCATCACGCTTTTCGACGGCATCCTGAATCCCGGAAACCCCGAAATCAACTACTATTATCCCACCGCCACACTCGTAACAGGCCCTGACATCATCTTCTTTTGGGTAGCCCGTATGATTATGGCCGGATATGAATATGTGGGCAAGGAACCCTTCCGCAACGTATATTTCACCGGCATCGTGCGCGACAATCTCGGCCGCAAGATGTCGAAATCGCTCGGCAACTCGCCCGACCCGCTGGACCTCATCGCCCGCTACGGCGCCGACGGCGTGCGCATGGGCATGATGCTGGCCGCTCCCGCCGGCAACGACATCATGTTCGACGAACGCCTCTGCGAGCAGGGCCGCAACTTCTGCAACAAAATCTGGAACGCCTTCCGCCTGATAAACGGCTGGCAGGTAGACAACGAGGCCAAGCAGAGTGAAGGCGCCCGCGTGGCCGTCAAATGGTTCGGCGAACGCCTCTCGGCTACCGTGGCCGAGGTCAACGACCTCTTCGACAAGTTCCGCCTCAACGAGGCCCTGATGGCCGTTTACCGTCTGTTCTGGGACGAATTCTCGTCCTGGTACCTCGAAATGGTGAAACCCGCCTACGGACAGCCCGTCGACAAGGCCACGATGGACGCCACTCGCGGCTATTTCGACAGACTGCTGCGTCTGCTCCATCCCTTCATGCCTTTCATTACAGAGGAATTGTGGCAGCATCTGGATACCCGCGGCGAGGGCGAAAGCATCATGTATGCCGCTATGCCCGAACCCGGCATCACCGACAACGACCTTCTGGCCGAAGTCGAGACCGCCAAGGAAGCCGTGTCCGGTGTCCGCGGCGTCCGCGCCAAGAAGAACATCCCGGCCAAGGAAGCCCTGACGCTCAACGTCCTGGGGCGTTTCCCGGAACGTATCTTGCCTCTGGTGAAGAAACTGGCCAACCTCGATGCCGTCAATTTCGATGCCGAGAAGGACGCCGCAGCCGCCTCGTTCATGGTCGGCACTCTCGAGTTCAATGTGCCTCTGAAAGGCTCGATTGATACCGAGGCCGAAATCGCACGTCTCAACAAGGACATCGCCTATCTGGAAGGCTTCAAGGCATCCATCGAGAAGAAACTGTCCAACGCCCGCTTTGTCGACAACGCCCCGGCAGCCGTCGTGGAGGCCGAGCGCAAGAAACTGTCCGACACACTGAGCAAACTGGGCACCGCCCGCGCCACCCTCGAAGCACTTACCAAATAAGACATATTCATATAGAAAAATCATTTGCGGGGAAAGAAATAAATTCGTACCTTTGCAACCGCAAACAATGCAAGACCAATTATA
>CAJJOO010000111.1 GCA_905193395.1 uncultured Porphyromonadaceae bacterium | reverse complement strand
CCGGCATTTCTGCCTGAATCGCCTTATACAATTTATCGTTTTTATTTCCGTATACACAGTTATGAAGGTCACTTAAAAAAATCACTTTTACACAGTTTTGAATGCCGATGTTTTTTTTCGTTTTTACTTTATCGGTGCGGACGGTCAGGGCTGCTCCGGTGGCCCAGAAGATCTCGGCCTCGCTGTCATACTGGCCTTCGTCGCGCTCGCAGTAATCAAAAATTCTGCCTCGGCAATACGGATAGCCGTTGCGGTCTATATATCCGCCGCAGGCACCGGCATATTCGAATGTGCCGCGGTTCTTGTAACTCAGCACTTTGGGCTGTGCGGCACCCACATCAGGGTGCGATTCCATAAAGTGGTATAGAGCCTTTGCCCATCCCGGGGCCGGAGCCACGTCGCTGTTCAGCAGCACGGTGTAGGGCGACCGCGTCATGGCGATGGCCCGGTTGTAACCGTCGGCGAAACCATAGTTTTTGTCGAAAAGGATAGTCTCGGTTTCGGAGAACTCGCGGGCAAGGATGTCGCGCGATTCGTCGTCCGAACCGTTGTCGGCCACTATAACGCGGGCCATGGAGGTGTCGGTGGCGGCAATCACCTGCGGCAGGTATTCCCTGAGCAGGCCCGCACCGTTCCAGTTGAGGATGATTACGGCCACCGGCGGCATCCCGGGGCGGTGAAGGTGGGGATTGTCGCTTGCAGGTTTTGTTGCTTCAGTCTGTTCCATTTTCTTTTTCAGGCAATGTGACGGGATGTTTCCACCGGTTGTGGCTCCACAGCCACAGTTCCGGCTGGCGGCGTATGGTGGCTTCGAGAAGCCTCGTATAGCGTTCGGTGACTTCGCCGGGCGCGGTGGATGCCACGTCGTCGGCTATGAGGCGGGTGGTGATGCGGTAGTGGCCGCGCGATGTCTTTTCCATGTCCCAGTATACGGCGGCCATGCCAAGTTTACGCGCCAGGGTCTCCGTTCCTGAAATCATCAGGGTAGGGCGTTCAAGCAGGGTGGTCAGATGGCCGGGGTCGCCGTGCGAGGGGTGCTGGTCGCTCATGAATCCGGTGATGGACGGCACGCCCTCGCGGCGCAGTGTCAGCAGGCGTCTCAAGGCCGTGGCTTTGGGGATGCTTTCGGAACCGAAACGGTGACGCATACCCAGCATCAGCGCGTCGAAGGATTTCGACCGCAAGGGGCGGTAGATCTGTGCGAATACATGCCTGTTTGACGGCTTTTCGACGGTGTGCAGCGATACCGACGGCGCCCATTCCCAGTTGAACGTGTGCGAGAAGTAGACGGCGATGCTCTTGCCGCGCGCCATCAGGTCGTCCAGTATTTCGGTGCCTTCGAATTCCATTCTGTCGGCCATTTCCTTGTCGCTGATGTCCAGTAATTTGAGCGTTTCAACGACATTGTCGGCGAAATTGCGGTAGAATTTCTTTTCTATGTCGCGCTTTTCGGCCGGGGTCTTTTCGGGAAAGCAGCGGTCTATATTTTCGCGGACCACGCGGCGGCGGTAGCGCACCATGTGGTGCAGGACGGGCGCTATTGCTCCCGATATGCCATAGAGGGCGCCCAGAGGGAGCCGTGCCGGCAGCGACAGCAGACGTCTGAGGGTGGATGGCTTCATGATTCGATTGCTATGTGGCCGGTGAGACATTCGCGGGCGGCGTCGACGCCCGTCAGGGTGACGTTCACGATGGTATTGTCGGTGCTGGCCGGGGCGTTGCCGACTTCCACGCGCAGATAGTTGTCGGTGAATCCGGCCATGGGTTTGCCCCCTGTGCGCGGATGTTCCATCAGCACGGGACGTGTGCTACCGATGAAGCGGCTGGCAAACTGTTCCCACTTCCGCTCGCTCAGCCGCAGCATCTCGTTTGTGCGGCGGTGGCGCACGGCGGGGTCGACGGCGCCGGCCAGTTCCAGCGCGCGCGTGCCAGGACGTTCGGAGTAGGGGAAGACATGGAGACGCGAGATATCCAGCGATTCTATGAATTCGCGCGAGCGGGCAAACAGTTCGTCGGTCTCGCCCCGCGCGCCGGTTATCAGGTCCACGCCGATGAAGGCGTCGGGCATCGCCTGGCGGATGCGCTTGATTTTGTGGGCGAACAGCGCCGTGTCGTAATGGCGGTGCATCAGGCGCAGGACCTCGTCGCTGCCGGCCTGAAGCGGAATGTGGAAATGCGGCATGAAAGCACGCGATGAGGCGCACCAGTCGATGATTTCGTCGGTGAGCAGGTCCGGTTCGATTGAGGAAATGCGGTAACGCAGTATTCCCTCGACCTTGTCGAGTTCGCGGATGAGGTCGATGAACCTGTCGGAGCGGCCTTTGCCGAAATCGCCGATATTGACGCCTGTAATTACAATTTCGCGTCCTCCTTCGGCGGCTGCGGAGCGGGCTTGGGCCGTCAGTTGGTCGATTGTGCCGGAACGAGAGCGGCCGCGGGCCATCGGGATGGTGCAGTAGGTGCACCAGTAGTCGCAGCCGTCCTGGACTTTCAGGAAGAAACGTGTGCGGTCGCCACGCGAACACGAAGGCCGGAACGAAGTCACATCGCGCCACGGAGTGACGGAGGTCTGCTGTTTTTTCTCGTCGAGATAACGGGTGAGGAACGCCGGAATATCCATTTTCGCCTCGGCGCCGGCCACGATGGCCACGCCGGGCAGCGAAGACTCTTCAACTGGGCATAACAGCCGGTGACGATAATCGCGGCGTCGGGATAGCGGCGATGAAACGATTTTATTGCCTGACGGCATTTTTTGTCGGCCAGTTCGGTGACGCTGCATGTGTTCACCACCACCAGGTCGGGCGTTTCGGCGCCACTCACCCTGCGGACGCCCATCGCACCGAGTTCGCGGGCCAGGGTCGAGGACTCCGAGAAGTTCAGTTTGCATCCGAATGTATGGTAGAGGGCTTTGAGTCCGCCAAATATGTTGTCGTCGGTCATTTTTCGGGGAAACGGTTTATGATTTCGGCAATTTCGGCTGCGTCGCTCTCCGACGTACACGCGGAAACGGGCAGCGACAGCACCTCGGCGGCCATACGCTCGGTCAGCGGCAGTGGGTCGTGGTCCGGCAAGGCGTAGCAGGGCTGCAGATGTGGCGGCACGGCATAGTGGATGTCGGTGGCCACGCCGTTGTCGTGCAGATAGGCCTGCAACTCGTCGCGCCGGGTGCTGCGCACCACATACTGGTGCCATACGCAGTCTTCACCGCCTGTGTTGAGGGGCGTCATCACGTCCGGATGCGATATTTTTGCCGAATAGATATTTGCAATCTGCCTGCGGCGGCTGTTTTCGGCTTCGAGCATGGGCAGTTTCACCCGGAGCAGGGCCGCCTGCATAGGGTCTAGACGGCTGTTGAGGCCGCGGTATATATTATGGTAACGGCGGTCGCTGCCATAGTTGGCCAGTGCGCGCACGGCGGCGGCAAGTTCGTCGTCGTCGGTGGTCACGGCTCCGGCATCGCCCAGGGCGCCGAGATTTTTTGTGGGATAGAAACTGAATGCGGCGGCGTGGCCCAGCGAGCCTGTGCGGCGACGGTCGAAGGCCGAGCGTGCGCCGATGGCCTGGGCGTTGTCCTCCACCACAATCAGTCCGTGGCGCCGGGCTGTCTCAACCAATCGGCTGTCGTGGCAGGCGCGTCCGTAGAGGTGTACGGGCAGCACTGCGCGGACATCAGTGGCTGCTGCCCGTTCTATTAAGGCGGTGTCGAGGTTCATTGTCGCGTCGTCAGGCTCCACAAGCACGGGCCGCAGACCGCAGTCCGTGACGGCCAGTACGGTGGCGATATACGTATTGGCGGGTATAATCACCCCGTCGCCGGGTTTCAGACGTCCCAGTTCGATATAAGCCCTGAAAATCAGTCTCAGGGCGTCGAGTCCGTTGGCCACGCCCACGGCATGTGCCGTGCCGGTGTATTCGGCCAGTTCGCGCTCGAAGGCCTCGTTCTCCTCGCCGCCGATATAGCGGCCTGAGGCGATGACGCGGGCTGCCGCCTCGGTCAGGGCGTCGCGCACGGGCGCGTTGACCATGCCGAGATCCAGAAATTTATATTTAATCGGTCGGCTGTTCATCTGTCGGCGGTGTTTTTTCGCGAGTCAGTTCAAGAAAGCGGTCGTAGTCGCGCACATAGTCCGCTTCGCTGAACCGTTCAGAAGTGAGGACCATGCACACCGAGCCTCCGGAAAAATCGTGGAGCGTGCGCCAGAGTCCGGTCGGAATGTAAAGCGCCGTGTCGGGGCGGTCGAGGACAAAGGTGCGTCGGCGGTGACCGTCGTCGAGTGTCACCTTCATCGATCCGCTGAGCGCCACCATCAGTTCCTGTGCGGCATAGTGGGAATGGCCGCCGCGGTCGGCACCTGCCGGCACGTCGTACAGGTAGAATATGCGGCGCACGTCGAAGGGCATGCCCAGAGCGCCGTTTTCGGCGACGGTCAGCGACCCGTTGGGGTGGCGCATGCGCGGCAGCGTCAGCATCCGGCAACAGGCAACGTCCGATGTGCGGTGTGTGTCAGGCTTGCCGTTCATATCTTGTTCTTCTTAAACAGTTCGTAATCCGTCACATACTCGTCGGCGTCGTAGGGCGCGGAAGCCAGTACCAGCGCTACGGAATTGGTGGAGAAATCGACGATGCTGCGCCAGGTGCCTGGGGGCACCAACACGCCGGTGTCGCCGCGCCGCAGGCTGTGGGTGCGGCAGTTGCCGCGTCCGTCGTCCAGCACCACGTCGAAGGCGCCGCTCACGGCCACAATCATCTCGGTGGTGCGGGCCAGCGCGCGGCCGTGGCGCATACGTCCCCCGGGAACGTCGTAAATCCAGTATACCCGTTCGATTTCAAACGGGCACACCCCGCGCGGACCGTGTTCGATGAACGTCAGATTGCCGCGGGCATCCTCGATTTTGGGCAAAGCCACCCTGTCGTCGGTCGTCATGTTTTGCATAGCCCAAAATTACAATTTTTTTCCCGCCCCCGCAACATAAAATTCACAGTCCTCCCCCTCAGAGCGGTTTTGGAGGGAGAAATAGTTGAAAATACCGGGTGAGTGTTTGGATTATGGAAATATTTCCGTAAATTTGCCCCTGCGGAAATAATTAAACTAACATACTACATTTCTCAAAAATTACAGTTATGTCAAAAGTTACAGTAATCGGCGCCGGCAACGTAGGCGCAACTTGTGCAAATGTTTTGGTTACCAATCAGGTAGCCGACGAGGTCGTTCTGCTCGACATCAAGGAAGGCGTGTCCGAAGGCAAGGCCATGGACATCATGCAGACCGCCAGCATCCTGGGCATCAACACCCGTCTCGTAGGCGTTACAAACGATTATGAAATGACCAAGGGTTCCGACGTTGTCGTAATCACTTCGGGTATCCCCCGCAAGCCCGGCATGACACGCGAGGAACTGATCGGCGTCAACGCCGGCATCGTGAAATCCGTAACCGACAACGTGCTGAAATATTCGCCCGACGCAATCATCCTGTGCGTTTCCAACCCCATGGACACCATGACCTATCTTATCCACAAGGTTTCCGGTCTGCCCAAGAACCGCATCATCGGCATGGGCGGCGCACTCGACAGCGCACGTTTCAAATATTTCCTGAGCATCGCTCTCGGCGCAAATATCACTGAAATCGAAGGCATCGTTATCGGTGGTCACGGCGACACCACAATGATTCCTTCGATTTCAGTGATA
>CAJJOO010000110.1 GCA_905193395.1 uncultured Porphyromonadaceae bacterium | reverse complement strand
GCGCCCGGGGTCGACGAAGTTTCCGGGATTTATTCGCACTTTCTCCACATGGAGGGCGGCCTCGAATGCGGCGGCGGGGTTGAAATGGATGTCGGCCACCAGCGGCACGTCGCAGCCGGCTTCGCGCACGGTCTCGGCAATCTTTCCGAGGTTGCGGGCATGTGCCGGAGTCTGGGCTGTGAGGCGCACGATATTGGCTCCGGCGCGGGCAAGGCTCAGGACCTGGGCGGCCGAGGCCTCGGTGTCCATTGTCGGGGTGTTGGTCATCGACTGTATGGCTACCGGATTGTCGCCGCCGATGGTCACGTTGCCGATATGGACTTCGGTCGTGTGGCGACGCTGAAACAGGGGGCTGTTGGCTGACATTTCTATGGAATGTTTAATTGGGGGGGACGTGTTCAGTTTGTCTTGAATGCAAAATCCTTGACCAGGGCAAGGTCGTCGTTGGCCTTGCGGATTTTGAGGCGGAGGGTCTGCTGCCACTGGGCATAGCGTTCGGCCAGAGCCTCGTCTGCCAGGGCTAGAATCCTGACGGCCATGACGGCGGCGTTGAGCGATGCGTTTATGCCCATCGAGGCCACGGGAATGCCCGGGGGCATCTGTGCGATGGACAGCAGTGCGTCGAGGCCCTGGAGCGCGGCGTCGATGGGTACGCCGATTACGGGCAGGGGAGTGGAGGCGGCGATTACGCCCGGCAGGGCGGCCGAGAGTCCGGCGGCGGCGATAATCACCTTGATGCCGCGGCGGGCGGCGCCGGTGGCGAATTCCTCGACGGCCGCGGGGGTGCGGTGGGCGCTGAGGGCCTGCATCTCGAAGGGCACGGCCATGCTGTCGAGAAACTCGGCTGCGGCGCGAAGCCGGGGCAGGTCGCTCGTACTGCCCATGATGATGCTTACTACGGGTTGCATTTCAGACATTTGTATCTAATTTATGTGTTTTTTTAATTGACTTGCAGCGGCGACGGAGCCGCAGGGATTATAGCCACATCATGCCGTAGGCGCATGCAATGCCCAGGGCAAGTCCTGCTGCCACCTGGCCGAAGGTGTGGCGTTCGAGTAGGAGCCGAGCCGTGGCCAGGAAGCCGGCGATGAGAATCAGTACGCTCAGCATGACGATGGCACTGACGTCGGCCAAACCACTGACACAGCACCACAGGGCCATGCCTACGAGCACGCCGACGGCGGTGGTGTGGGCGCTGATTTTCCAGCGCAGGGTGATGATCATGGCCAGGACCGTGGCTGTGGCGCCGCTGACGAAGAACATTGTGAGCCAGCGCGGTGCGCCGATTGACGACACCAGCATCCCCGCGCCGAGATAGCAGCAGGCGGCCACCGACATGGGCAGGATGCGTTCGCGCGGATTGGCGATGGAGCGCGAGTGTATTTTCCCGGCCTTGATCAGCAGAAGGATGGCAATGAAGGGAATCAGACCGGTGACGACGGCCACAAGCACGGTGGCCAGCACACGGTTGCTTTCGGGGAGATTGCGCAGGTTGGTGCACCACATGGCCAGGGCCATGCCATAGGTGGGCATAAGGATGGGCGAGAAAATGTCGCTGACCAGTTGTGCCCACACCGGAGTGTGCTTTTCCTCGATAAGACTTACGGAATCTTGAGAGTCCATTTTTCAGTTATGACGTGAATTTGCCGCGAAGTTACTCAAAACTTTCCATACCACAATAAAAAACAAGCCGAGGTCAGTTGCGTCGGAGGCGGGCGACGGGGAAGCCGAGGCGTTCGCGGTATTTTGCCACGGTGCGACGGGCCACGTTGAGGCCTCGCGCCGTGAGGGCGTCGGCCAGTTCGGTGTCGCTCAGCGGACGGGTCTTGTCCTCGTCACGGATCAGGGCGGAAATGGCCTCGCTGACGGCGTGGGCCGAGGTATTGTCGTCGCTCACCCGTTCGCTGAACAGTGATTTCAGCGACACGATGCCGTTTGGCGTCATGGCGTATTTTGAGGCCGTGGCGCGGCTTATCACACTGAGGTCCAGTCCGGTGATGTCGCGGATGTCGCGCAGCACCATCGGGCGCAGCAGGCTGCGGTCGTATGTGGCGAAGTATTCGGGCTGCAGGGCGATGATGGCGTTCATCACGGCCATGAGGGTGTTGGCGCGGCGTGTCACCATGTCGATGAATTCGCCGGCCTCGTCGCGGCGTGCGGCGATGAAGGCCCGTGCGGCGGATGAGGCTCCGGCAGCGGGCGAATCGGTGGCGAATGTGCTCTCGATTTTCAGCGCGGGTGTGTGGCCGGCCAGGGTCACGGTGGTGTGGCCGTCGGTATCGTCGTCAATTATGAAGTCGGGGCTGATGTGGCGCAGGCGGTCGGCGGCGCCGGAGGGTTCGAGTTGCGCACCGGGCTTGGGATTGAGCGAGGTGATTACGTGCAGGGCCTCGTCGAAGCGCGGGCGCTGGATTTCCATGCGTGCTGCCACGCGGTCGAAATGCTTTTTTGAAAAGAGGTCGAAATGGTCGCGCAGTATTGTGGTGGCATCGTCTACGGCACGAGAGCGGGACATGCGGTCCAGTTGCAGCAGCAGGCAGTCGCGCAGGTCGGTGGCGCAGATGCCGGGCGGGTCGAGGGTGCGGATTGCGTCCATCACCTTTTCGACGTCGGCTGTGGTGACGTCGATGCCTTCGGCGATGGCCAGGTCGTCGGCAATGGCCGCCGGGGTGCGGCTCAGGTAGCCGTTGGCGTCGATATTGCCGATTATATATGTGGCGATGACTCTTTCGTCGGGGTCGAGGTCGAGCATGTCGACCTGACGGTCGAGGCGAAGGGTATCGGATTCGGATTCGTCGGGAGTGTTGAAATCGGGAACGGCGGGGGCGGAATAGTCGCGTGGCGTGTTGAGCCGGTAGGAAGGAATGTCGTCGGGGCCGGCATAGTCGGCCCGCTGGAGTTCCTCGGCCGATTCGTTGAAGGTTTCCCGGGGGTCGTTATCGGCCGAGAAAGTGTTGTCGGCGGCTTCGAGGGCGGGATTTTCGTCGACAGCACGTCTCACTTCGTCCTCAAATTCGGGGACGGACATTTCCAGCATACGTCCGAAGCGCACCTGAGCGGGAGTCAGGCGCTGGTGCATGCGTTGTTGCTGTGTGAGTGATGTCGATGGTTTCATTAAGTGGCGCCTGCGGGGCGCGGGGATGCCGGTAGCGGACTTATATTATATAATGTGACGGGTGGGGAGATGCGGGGTACGCTGTCAGTTGCGGCCCAGCATGTTGCGGAGTTTGCCGCCGAAGCCTTCAGGCAGGGGCTTGAGGTGAACGGAGACTTCGTCGGTCTTGCGGTTGAGGAAGATAATGGACGAATGAAGCACGATTGCAATCCATTCCTCGAAGGGAACGATGGCGTGGATATGGGCCAGTGGGATGGCGTGGAAAATGGAAGTGGGTTCGAGGCTTCCGATAATAAGACGGTTTGTTTCGATGTCGACACTGATTTTATGGCGCTCGCCGACGGAGTCGAAGAGCAGGGCCTTGTCCAGGTCGTCGATGCTTTTGGCGCGGTGCGGATATTTTTTGTAAAGTGTCTTGATGACTTCCTTGCTGATCATTTACGTGTCGGAATAGTGATGAGTTTGGATGATGTGGTTTCCTTGAGACCCGATGGGGCAGGCGGGGTGCAGCGAGGAGTCGAGGCGCGGGCGTCGGCCATGCCGCTTTATCAAGAATAACGCCCCCGGAGCGATAATTGTTTGCGGAGAGGAGGTTTTATATAAGCGAGCCCGCCGCAGTGGGGTGGCGGGCTCGCTGAGTAGCAGTGTGTTGATGCAGGGTCGGACAGTCTTATGCAAGGAATCCGAGGAGGACACCGGCAGCGACAGCCGAGCCGATAACGCCGGCCACGTTCGGGCCCATGGCGTGCATCAGCAGATAGTTAGAGGGATCATATTCCAGACCGAGGTTGTTGGAAATACGTGCCGACATGGGCACGGCCGAAACGCCGGCGTTGCCGATGAGCGGGTTGATTTTCTTGGACTTGGGCAGGAACAGGTTGAAAAGTTTGACAAACAGCACGCCGCTGGACGAGGCAATCACGAATGCCATGAATCCCAGGAAGAAGATGAAGATGGTCTGGGGTGTGAGAAACTGTGATGCCTGGGTGGAGGCGCCGACGGTCATACCCAGCAGGATGGTGACGATGTCGGTGAGGGCGTTGGAGGCTGTTTTTGCAAGGCGGTTGGTCACGCCACATTCGCGCAGCAGGTTGCCGAAGAAGAGCATGCCCAGCAGGGGCAGGCCCGAGGGAACGACGAAGCAGGTGAGAAGCATACCCACGATGGGGAAGATGATTTTCTCGTTCTGCGAGACGGCGCGGGCCGGCTTCATCTTGATGAGGCGTTCTTTCTTGGTGGTGAACAGGCGCATCAGCGGGGGCTGGATTACGGGAACCAGGGCCATGTAGGAGTAGGCCGACACGGCGATTGCTCCCATGAGGTTGGGCGCGAGTTTCGACGACAGGAAGATGGCCGTGGGACCGTCGGCACCGCCGATGATGGCGATTGCGCCGGCCTGGTCGGGGGCGAAGCCCAGGGCCAGGGCCACCATGTAGGCGCCGAAGATGCCGAACTGTGCGGCGGCGCCGATGAGCATCAGTTTGGGATTGGCGATGAGGGCCGAGAAGTCGGTCATAGCGCCGATGCCAAGGAAGATGAGGGGCGGGTACCATCCGGCGCTCACACCGTTGTAGAGGATGTTGAGGACGGAGCCTTGCTCGTAGATGCCCACTTCAAGACCGGCGGCGGTGTTGAAGGGGACGTTGCCGATGAGGATACCGAAACCGATGGGGACAAGCAGCATCGGCTCGAAGTTTTTCTTGATTGCCAGCCAGATGAAGAACAGTCCCACAAGCAGCATGACGATGTTCCCCCACTGGGCATTGGCAAAACCGGTCAGTTCCCAGAACTGTACCAGGTTGGACATCAGGAATTCACCCATAGTACAGCGGTGCTTATCCGATTGTGATTAAGGGTGTGCCTTCGAGCACCGAGTCACCGGCGCTGACGAGAATTTCCTTGACGGTGCCGTCGGCTCCGGCATGGATGGCGTTTTCCATCTTCATGGCCTCGAGCAGCAGGACGGTGTCGGCGGCCTTGACGGCCTGGCCTACCTTGACGGGGATGGAGAGGACTACGCCGGGCAGGGGAGCCTTGACCTGGTTGCCGGAACCGGTGTGCGCGGGCTTGGCGATGACTTTTTCGCCGGTGGCGGTGCGGGGAGCGGCGCTGGGACGGGGAGTCTGCACGGTCTTGATTGCGGCAGCCTTGGTGGCGGGGAGTTCGGCGGTGTATTCCACACCGTTCACCTGGGCCTTTACGATGTTGTCTTCGATGTCGCCGATGACTACGGTGTAGGGGTTGCCGTTGATTTTTAACTTATATTCTTTCATTGTGAGGTTTTGTGATTGGGATGAGGTGTGGAATTAATGGCGTGTGGGCGTCGGGGGAACCTGGCGCAGGCCGTAGATTTTTGAACTCCAGGGCGAGTAGGCGCGGCGCACCTTGTTGATGGTGAGGATGGTGTTCTCGCGGTCGTGGGCATCGAGGTGCAAGTGCAGGGCGATGGCGATAGCGGCAATTTCCTCGCCTGTGTCGTGGGTGACGGCGCTGGCCTTGATGCTGAGTCTGGCGTCCTGCGGCGGTCAGAAGTCTGATCCGGAGAATGATGCGGAGAACATCCAAAATGAACAGACCGACTCCACCGAACAGGAGGACACCGCGCCCGAGGAGACGACCCCGGAAGAGGGCGCTCCGG
>CAJJOO010000109.1 GCA_905193395.1 uncultured Porphyromonadaceae bacterium | reverse complement strand
GAGCCATCATTACCACAAGGCAAGCGAGAATCGTAGCCGGAACATAGTTCAACTGAAAATCAAGAGCCTGGAAATTATTATACCACGGAAATGCGCACCACAGCAACAGCACACCGGAGGCAGTCCACAACAATGGCCGGCGGGCGGACTGCGGGCGGCCAGCGGCATATATCATCCACAACATCAAGGCAATGAAAGCGCCACACAACACCATCGAAACGGTTCGCGGCAGCGGCTGCAGCATCAACATGGCCATATTGCCCAGGCGCGTATTCTCGTAAACCCAGTGATTGGCAATGGAAGGCCACACCTGACTGAAATTCTCAATCGGAGCCTCGCGAATGTCCCACATGTCATAATCGGCCTTCACGGGTACCTCGCAACTGTAAGCCCAGTCGTCGCTGTACGGCTCGGTCGACACCAGCCAGCCCGTGGCGCCGGCAAACGTCAGCACGATGGCGGCGATAAAGAAAAGACGGTCAAGGCGGTGATTGATTTGCAAAGTGTTATGATTCATGATTGGTCGTGTTGGCGAAACGTAGGCGCCTCAGGTGACTGGCAGCGTAAGCACCTCTTCCAGAAGCGCCACAGCCTGCGAAATGCTGCGCACGTTGGCAATCGAGAAACTGCGCCGTGCGGCGGCGGTGCGAATCTTGACGCGGCGCGGATGCAGGTTGAGGTATGTGAGCAGACGCCCGAACATGGGCGACATATAGTAGGCTTTGTTGCTCTCGTCCACGAAATAAATGTACATCACACCCATTTTCAGGTTGATTTTCTCGATTCCTAGACGACGACCCAGGCGGCGCAGACGGGGCACAAGCAATAGTTCGGCTGTTTCGGGCGGAATGGCGCCGAAGCGGTCGCGCAGACGTGCGGCGAAGGCCTCGGTCTTGTCGTCGTCCTCGATGCTGTCGAGTTCCTGATACAGGGCGATGCGTTCGGAAGTCTGCGGCACATAGGTGGGCGGCAGACTCAGTTCCAGGTCGCTCTCGATGGTGCAGTCGGTGACGAACGATTCGCTGTCGACAATATCGTTCGAGGGTTTGTCGAGTTCGGCGAATTCCTCGGTGCGGAGTTCTACGACGGCCTCGCGGAGAATTTTCTGGTAAGTCTCATAACCGAGGTCGGCGATGAAGCCGCTCTGTTCGGCGCCGAGGAGATTTCCGGCACCGCGGATGTCAAGGTCCTGCATAGCGATATGGATTCCGGAACCGAGATCGCTGAAACTCTCGATGGGCTGGAGACGGCGGCGCGCCACCGGCGTGAGGGGATTGCCCGGTGGTACCATCAGATAGCAGAAGGCCTTG
The DNA here is from genome assembly GCA_905193395.1 of uncultured Porphyromonadaceae bacterium. GTDB lineage: Bacteria > Bacteroidota > Bacteroidia > Bacteroidales > Muribaculaceae > CAG-873. The sequence continues at coordinate 4,500 of CAJJOO010000109.1, read as the reverse complement.
CGCGAACTGCGGCCCACGCGGCCGCGCAACTGGTGGAGTTCGCTCAGACCGAAATTCTGGGCATTGTTCACTATTATGGTGTTGACACGTGGCATATCGACGCCGCTTTCGATGATTGTGGTCGAAAGCAGCACGTCGTAGTCGTGGGCGGCAAAGTCGACGATAGTCTTTTCCAGTTGCTCTGGCGGCATCTGTCCGTGGGCCACGGCCACGCGGGCATCGGGCACCAGGCGGTGAATCATGTTTTCAAGCGTGGCAAGGCCCTCGATGCGGTTGTTGACCATAAACACCTGACCGTCGCGGGCCATCTCGAAATTGATGGCCTCGGCCACCAGTTCGTCGTCGAGCGAAGTGACAGAGGTGACGATGGGATAGCGGTTGGCCGGCGGGGTGGTAAGCGACGAAAGGTCACGCGCGCCCATCAGCGAGAACTGCAAGGTGCGCGGGATGGGAGTGGCGCTCATAGTCAGGGTGTCGATGTTCACCTTCATCTGCTTGAGTTTTTCCTTGACGGCGACACCGAATTTCTGTTCCTCGTCGACAATCAGCAGCCCCAGGTCATGGAATTTGACTGTCTTGCCAATCAGTTTATGCGTGCCGATGATGATGTCGATTTTACCGGCGGCAAGGTCGGCAAGAATTTCCTTGACCTGCTTGGGCGAGCGTGCGCGCGACAGGTATTCGACCCTGACGGGGAAATCCTTTAAGCGTTCGCTGAACGTGGTATAGTGCTGGAAGGCCAGGACGGTGGTGGGGACCAGAACGGCCACCTGTTTGCCGTCGGCGGCGGCCTTGAAGGCGGCGCGCACCGCTATTTCGGTCTTGCCGAAGCCCACGTCGCCGCAAATAAGACGGTCCATGGGGCGGTCGCTCTCCATATCGGCCTTCACGGCGCGAGTGGCGGTGAGTTGGTCCGGGGTATCCTCGTACATGAACGAAGCCTCGAGTTCCTCCTGCATGTAACAGTCCGGGGCAAAGGCATGGCCTTTTTCCTCGCGCCGGCGGGCATATAGTTGGATGAGGTCGCGCGCTATGTCCTTGAGTTTGCTCTTGGTGCGCTCCTTCATCTTGTTCCATGCGCCGGAACCCAGGCGGTTCAGTTTGGGAGGCACGCCCTCCTTGCCGCGGTATTTGGCCAGTTTGTGCAGCGAGTGGATGGAAACGAAGATAATGTCGTTATTCTGATATACCAGTTTAATCATCTCCTGCATGCGGCCGCCGATATCGGTGCGCAGCAGTCCGGCGAACTTGCCCACGCCGTGGTCCAGATGCACCACGTAGTCGCCCACTTCAAGGGCGTTGAGTTCCTTGAGCGACATGGCCAGTTTGCCGGAGCGTGCGCGGTCGCTGCGCAGGGTGTATTTGTGGAAACGGTCGAATATCTGGTGGTCGGTGAACACGCAGGTGTGCGTGTCTCGGTCTACGAAGCCTTCGTGGAGGGTCGAAAGCACCGGCGTGAAGTCGATGCTGTCGCCGCGGTCCTCGAAAATCGACCTCAGACGCTCGAACTGTTTCTCGTTGTCACTGAGGATGTTGATTTTGTAGCCTTCCGAAATCAGCCGTGTGAATTCGGCGGAAATCAGGTCGAAATTCTTGTGGTAGAGGCCCTGCGGCACGCAGTTCCAGTCCATCACGGCATCGGCGTCGACAGCATCCGGCGCAGCGGTGAATGATATGTGGCGCAGGTGCCCTTCGGATGCGGCATATGCGTCCGGATTCACAACACGCGACATTGCTTCGGAGTCTATTTCGCCGGCTGTCAGAGCGTTCTGCGACATTGTTTCGGAGGCAATCTCGCGGATGCGGTCGATGGTACGCACGGGGCGCCGCGTGGCAACGATGGTGGCCGAATCCAACAGTTCTGGCAGCGCCAGGCCGCCGGTGGCGGCTGCATCGAGGTCGGCAACGATGTCCACGCGTTCCAGACGCGTTTCGGAGAGTTGCGTCTCAATGTTGAAGGCACGTATCGAGTCAATCTCATCCCCGAACAGGTCTATACGGTATGGCAGTTCGCTGCCGTAGCCGAAAATGTCGATAATTGAGCCGCGCAGGGCAAAATGCCCGGGTTCGTAGACATAGTCCACTTCCTGAAAGCCGAGCGTGCGCAGACGTTTTTGCAATTCAGTGGAATCGACGGTGGCGCCGACGGCCAGCGACACGGTATCACGGTCGATGTCGGAGCGCGAGGCCACCTGCTCGGCAAGGGCCTCGGGCGATGTCACCACAAAGCGCAGGCCGTCGGGAGCGGCCAGGCGGCGCAGGGTCTCTGTGCGCAGGATGACCATCGGCGGGTCAACCTGACCATAGCGTATGTCGCGCTTATAGGCCGAGGGGAAAAGCGTCACGGCATCCTCGCCGACAAGACGGGCCAGGTCGTGGTACAGATAACCTGCGTCGTCGGGATCGGAAGCCACCACGAGCATGGGCACCGAGGTGCGTATGGCTGCCAGAGCCATAGCCGCGGCAGACCCGGCCAGGCCCGTAACAGCGGGATTGGCTGCGTTGCCGCCCACAAGGGCATCGAGGGCCTTGCGGCGCGCCGGCGTCGCCACGGACTGCCACAGCCGGTCGAGTGTGGTACTCATCGGGCCGGAGAGAGGATTGATTTATAACGGGCGGGCGACAGCAGCACGGCGCGGGCCGAGTCGACGGTGGCATCGTAGCGCAGTGAGCGAAGTACGCGGTCGCTGTCGTCGTAATAGCGTTCGGAGAGTTCGGAATCGAGGATTTCAATCAGGTCGGGGCGGTTGAAATCGAGGTCATGGTCCAGGTTGTGGCGCAGCATGTCGGCGAGCAGATCAATCTGGGCACGCACAGAGTCGGTCATGTAGCCCTCGAATTCGGCAGCGTCGCGCAGGTATTTGATGCCCACCTCGCACATGCGGTCGTATTTGAAGCGAGCCGGGTCGATGAAACCCTTGAACTGGTTGAAAATGGAATCGCCGATAATCCATTCTGTGGCAGCGGGCACAGAATCGTGCATCATGCGGTAGCGGTTGGCGAAGTCGTAGGCCCACAAGTCGGCTATCACGTTGTAGATAAGACGGTTCATGGTAGTGTCGACAACGCTCACATCGGGAGTGATGCCGCCGCCGTCGCGCACCTCACGTCCGGCAGCCGTGTGCCAAACGCGGGTGAGGCTGTCGGGGATGCGTGCCACCGAGCCGTCGGGGTTGCGGTGGCTGTAATCAACGGCCTGGATTAGGCGGCCGCTGGGGATATAGTAGCGGGCCACGGTCACTTTGAGAAAGCCGTCATAGGGCAGCGGACGCGAGGTCTGCACCAGGCCTTTCCCGTATGAACGGTCGCCGAGCACCACGGCGCGGTCGAGGTCCTGCAATGCGCCTGCCACAATTTCCGAGGACGAGGCTGTATTTTCGTTAACGAGCACCACCAGGGGCAGTTCGGTATCGAGTGGAGTGCGGGTGGTCTTATATATTTTCTCGCCGTAAGAGTCGCCGCCGCGGGTGCGGACAACCTCTGTGCCCTTCGGCACGAAAAGGCCAACGATGTTGACGGCGCTTTCCAGCAGGCCGCCGCCGTTGTCGCGCAGGTCAATCACCAGGCCGCGCAGGGCGGGATTGTGTTTCATCGCCGTAACGGCCTCGCGCACGGCCGGCGCGCTCTGCTCGTTGAAGGTGGTGAGGCGCAGATAGCCCATGCCGGTGGAGTCGACGCCCCAGTAGGGCAGCGGGTTGTTGTTGATTGTCTCGCGCACGATATTGACATCGAGAATCGAGTCGGCGCCGGTGGTGAAGGGGCGTTTCACCCTCACACGCAGCGACGAACCGGCCTGGCCGCGCAGACGACGGCTGACTACATCGGTACCTGTGCCCGGGGCAATCTCGTCGCCGTCGATAGCCAGGATTATGTCGCCGTGGCGCAGGCCCGAGCGGCGTGCGGGAGCGTCCCACAGTGGCTGGCTCACATACACGCGGCCGTCGCGCTGCGAAATCACGGCTCCGATGCCGCCATACTGTCCGCTGGAAATGCTTGTCAGGTCCTCGACCTCGGCTGCGGAATAATACTCGGTATACGGGTCGATACCGGCCAGCATGGCGTCGATGGCGCTGCGCACCAGGGCGTCCATGTCGATTGTATCAACATACGACGTGCTGAGTTCCTTAAGCACGCCGTTGAAAATGGCCATGTTGCGCACCGTGGCCGAGCGGCTGTCGTTGCGGGCCGAAAGTGAAGAACCGAAGCCGGCGGCAAGCAGCGCCGCCACGGCCAGGGCATATATCAGTTTTCTCATTTTATATTAATGTGCAATTAACGGGCGAAGTTACAAAATTTGCAGCACCCGCACATATAGAAAAACACAAAAAGCGACGCCGCGGATGAAAAAACACAAAAAAATCCACAAAAACGACTGCAAGTATTGCACGGATAAAAAAAAGGTGCTAAATTTGCACCGCAATTCCCCGGAGGGGGATACGGCAAAGACTGCTTCAATAGCTCAGTCGGTTAGAGCATCTGACTGTTAATCAGAGGGTCGTT